>JAAZNR010000534.1 GCA_012798155.1 Thermogutta sp.
CCGCCTTCGACCTTGCCCAATTCGGCCAGCCGCTCGACGATGTAGTTGAGGACCTTTTCCCCTTCGTCGATGTGGGCCAACTCTCGGCCGCGGAAGATGACCGAGATTTGGACCTTATCCCGATCTTCGAGGAACTCTTTCGCGCGGTTGATCTTGACGTTCAAGTCGGCCTCGCCGGTGCCCGGCCGCACGCGGATTTCCTTGAGCTTCATCTGCTGGGCCTGCGTCTTTTGGGCCCGTTTCTTTTGCAGATATTTGAACTTGCCGAAGTCAAGGATGCGGCATACCGGCGGTTGTTCGTTGGGGGCGACCTCGACCAGGTCCAAACCGGCTTCGCGGGCGGCGGCCAAGGCCTGATCCCGCGAGACGATGCCCAGTTGCTCGCCTTCCACCCCAATCAACCGCACTTGAGGACTGCGGATCCGCTCATTGACGCGATAGCTTTTCTCCTCGATTGTCGTACTCCTCATTACCGAACAAGATCTCCGGAACCCAGTGGTACTGAAACCCGTCGCTCCGGCCCGCGCCGGAGGCTGTCCGCTCGATCATTCCCGCCGCCTGGGTTGATTCCCGCGGCTTTCGGGAAAAGGAATCGCTTAACCATTTTCCGAGGGCTTGCGCCGCAACGTATTCCGCGATTTTTTCCATCGGCAGCGCCGGCGGCAAACTGCACTGTTCCCCGCGATTGCGCCGATTTTCGCTAGAGTATTGTTCAAGTCGCCCTGGAAGTCAACAGACGGGCGCGAAAAACTGCCTCCCCGGCCCGGATCACAGCCTTGCGACGGGACGCTCATCCGCGGGGACGGCCTGGGCATCAGGCGTTCGACCTTTTTTCGGGCAGGCGTCGCGAGCGGACCTCATCCAACAGTTGCTCGATCAAGGACGCGAGGGGCACGGCCCCCAGGTCACCCTCCTGCCGCGATCGCAAGGCGACCGTGCCGTTTTCCTGCTCGCGTCCGCCGATGACGGCCATGTAGGGCACCAATTCCAACTGGGCATCGCGGATTTTGGCCCCCACCTTTTCCGCGCGGTAGTCGCCGCTTGCGCGGAGGCCCGCGGCGCGGAGGCGCGATTCCACGCCGCGGCCGTATTCCTCGAACTTTTCGCTGACCGTGACGACGCGAATCTGCTCCGGCGAAAGCCAGAGCGGAAAGGCACCGGCGAAGTGCTCGATCAAGATGCCGGTAAACCGCTCCAGGGACCCGAAGGGGGCGCGGTGGATCATGGCCGGCCGGTGCGGCCGGTTGTCGGGTCCGATGTACTCCAGATTGAACCGCTCCGCGCTGGGCAGGTTGTAGTCGAGCTGCACCGTACCCAATTGCCACTCCCGGCCGATGCAGTCGGAGACGATGAAATCGGCCTTGGGGCCGTAAAAGGCCGCCTCGCCGGGGGCCGTCTCCAGATTCGGCAGGTTCATGGACCGGCAGACCTCGATCAAGGCCGTCTCGGCACGCCGCCAGACCTCGGGATCGCCCACGTACTTGTCGCCCTCCGGATCGCGGAGGCTCAACCGCACGCGATACTCGTCGAAACCCAGCGTTCGCAGTATGAACTGCGTCATCGCGATGCAGGCGCGGAACTCGTCGGGCACCTGCTCCTCGGTGCAGAAGATATGGGCGTCGTCCTGGGTGAATCCCCGCACCCGAGTCATGCCCGTCAATTCCCCCGACTGCTCGAAGCGATAGACGGTCCCGAACTCGGCCAGGCGGAGCGGCAGCTCCTTGTAACTGCGGGGCCGGGATTGGTAGATCATGATGTGATGCGGGCAGTTCATGGGCTTGAGCAGGTAGCGTTCGCCGTCGGCCATCTGGATGGGCGGAAATTGGCTGTCCGCATAGTAGGGGTAGTGGCCCGACGTCCGGTAAAGCTCGACCCGCCCGATGTGCGGCGTGTAAACCACCTGGTACCCGCCCCGGATCAATTCCTCGTACAAAAAGTTTTCCAGCTCGCGGCGGAGGACGGCCCCCTTGGGAAGCCAGAGAATCAACCCGGAACCCACCGCAGGGTCGATCGCGAACAGTTCCAGCCGCTTGCCGAGCACGCGATGATCGCGCTTTTTGGCCTCGGCCAGGCGGTGGAGGTATTGCCGCATCTCGTCCTGCGAGAGCCAGGCCGTGGCGTAGAGACGCTGGAGTTGTTGCCGTGCGGCATCGCCCCGCCAATACGCCCCGGCCACCGAGAGCAGCTTGAAGGCCTTGATCCAGCCGGCGGAGGGGACGTGCGGCCCCTCGCAGAGATCGAGGAACTCGCCCTGCCGGTAAAAGGAGACCGTCGCCTCGTCCTTCAGACCCTCCTCCAAGTGTTCCACCTTGAACGGCTGGTCGAGTTCGCGGCAGATTTCCACGGCCTTCTCATGGGGGACTTCGATCCGCTCGAAAGGCTCGTCCAGCTCCACCAGCCGGGCCATCTCGGCCTCGATGCCGGGAAAATCATCCTCGGTGAGACTGCGGGGAAGGAGAAAATCGTAATAGAAGCCGTGCTCTACCGGGGGGCCGAAGGCCAGCTTGGCGCCGGGGAACAGCCTCATCACCGCGCGGGCCATAAGATGCGCGGCCGAGTGCCTCATCACCTCCAAAACTTCGGCGTCCCGCTGCGTCAGCAAGCGGAACTCGAAGCGGCCGTCCTCCGGAAGATACGTCAGCAAATCGATCAAACGGCCGTCGAGCTTGGCCGCCAGGGCGGTCTTGCTCCGGGGGGGTCCCAGTTCGCCCAGGACGTCCAGTCCGCGAACCCGGCGATCGAACCGCAGCGATGCCCCATCCGGCAGAATCAGTTGCAACATGCGAATCCTTCCTTCCCGACGCCCGCCGCGACCGCCGAAAACCCAGCCGGGGCGATGACTTATCACTGGACGTTTGCAAATCGTCGTGACAAGTTCTCGTCCGCCTTGGAGGAGGGTTGTGGTGAGGGCAATTAGGCGCGAAAACGGCTTGCCGTGATTGCCTAACTTCACCAAGCCCTCACCCACTGCCCATCTCCCAGAGGGAGAGGGGAGTAGTTTGCAAAAGTCCAGTAGAAATCATGAAATCATGATGAGAGCAGGTCTCTCGCCGAACCGCAAACCGCGGAATAAGTCAACCCCGACCTTGGGAGGTCCCGTCCATGCAAGCCGGTAGCAGCCCCAGTTCCCGGATTTCGGATATGCGGCCGGAAAAAGACATGACAATCGATTGGGCCGGCTTGCGACGGATCATCGACGATCATCAATCCTTCATTCTGACCACGCACATCAGGCCGGACTGCGACGCCATCGGCAGCACGCTGGCGCTATCCCATATCCTGCGACGCCTGCACAAGGAAACGGTCTGCCTGGCCGACTTCGAGGTCCCGCCCAATCTGAAGTTTCTGGACCCGAATGGGGAGATTCATCGCCTCGGCCACCCGCGGACGGAGGAGTGGCGAGCTTCCGCCGAGGCCTTGGTCGTCCTCGATACCTCGGCCTGGGCGCAGCTCGGCGACATGGCGAACTTCCTACGTGATTTCCCCAGAACGAAGATCGTCCTCGATCACCACATCAGCGGTGACGATTTGGGGGCGCGATTCTTCAAAGATACGCGAGCCGAGGCCACGGGCCGAATCGTGGCCGAGTTGGCCGATGAACTGGA
>JAAZNR010000056.1 GCA_012798155.1 Thermogutta sp.
AGAGTCGGCCGTACTGAGACCGGGCGGCAATCGGTCGGGGAATCTACCCGCCTGTGGTCTTGCCCAGATAATCCGGCAGCGGCAGTCGGCGAAACTCGCTTGCCGCGCGGTCGGCGTCGCTTGCGCGGCGCAGCATTGCGGCCGGCGGCGGCACGTGCCAAACGTGCTCGCTGCGGATCACGGTGCGGCGCTGCGGCAGCCAGTCGATCAGGTTTTTGGGGGCCGGCGTCAGCTCCACCGTGCGAGGCAGGACCTCCTGCCCGGACAAGGCGGCGTTGACCTCCAATCGGGCCAGCGGATTGGGCGAACCGGGCTGCAGGAGCAGGTTGAGCCGGCACAACCAGTCGGAGGTCCGCCAATAGACCTCGGCCTGTGCCGGGTCCGCGCGGAACGTTTGTACCCGATAGCGCAACCGCCGGGCGTCGAACTCGAACATGCCCGACGCGGCGTCGTGGATGATCTCGAACTCCGGCCGGGCAAAAAAGCGGAAATCTCGGTTCTCGTGCTCGGCCAATCGCTGCCGAAGGCGTTCCGTGAACATCCCCAGCGTCGCGAAATCGATCTCGGCCTGGGTCCTTTTGCCGGGGTTCAGGAGGCGCACCCGTTTGGCGGCGGGGTCCACGATCGTGATCTCGGGCGGATCGGAGAGGAAGTCGTAGGCCATTTCGCCCACGAAAACGGTGAGGCTCTCACTCAGCGGGCGGTCGCCGTCGCCCACGTAGACCCGGCTCTCGACGGCGAAGTCTCCGGCACGAACGGCGGCGGCGATGACCGCGACGACCGCCATGCCAAGCCAAGCTTTTGAAAAAAAGGCGTTCATGGAGGGGAAGCCTCGGATTGTGTCGTCGGCGCAAGCTGCCGGTGGAAAACGCACTATCAACACGAGCCGCCGGTGTAAGCCGGCGGTGGAAACGGGTTTCCGGCCCGGCTGGGGGGCTTCGCTACGCTGCGACCCCAGCCACCCGCCGCAGGTGGAAAACGCACTATCAACATGAACCGGCGGCTGGATGCCGGCCTAACGCCCCGTACGTGGAGTAGCCTGTTCTGCCCTGCGGGGGTGCGGCAAAACGGGTTTCCGGCCCGGCTGGGGGCTTCGCTACGCTGCGACCCCAGCCACCCGCCCGACCGGAGGCAGCTCACCGACCCCAGGCACCCGGCGGCCCCACGCTCCCCATCGACCGGAATCACGCAACCGCCCCCAGGCCCCCCACCGACCCCAGTCATCCGGCGCCGGCGGAAATCGTGGTCACGGGTTACTAAACTAACGGTTGATACCAGGCAGCCGGCCGCAGTCTCCCTTGGAAAACAAAAACAGTCCGAATCGGCCTTGCGTAGGTTAACAAAATCGGCCGGTCGTTCAAGGCGAAAAACTCGCCGGGGGCCGGTGTCGAGAGGCGGCATCGGTCCGGGCGAAGCGTCGGTGGATGTGTCCCCGTAGCGTGGATTCTTCTGCCGGACCGATCGACACCGAACCCCCCCACTATGAGGGCACCGGGGCGGCATATTCGGACTTTAACTCGTCGATTTTTGGGGGATATGAACCCTTCTCGCGCCGCCCGCGTAGAAGCCGCGCTACCTGCTCCGTATTTCGGCATGAGGTGAAAGCCATGTCTCAAGACACAATGGATTCGGCGAGCGCCGAACGTTCGGACCCCACAGGCCGAGGCGTGGTCATCGAGACCCGCGGCCTGTCCAAGTTCTACCGGGATTTTTGGGGTCGAAAGAAGGTCCAAGCCCTGAAGGCGCTGGACCTGCAAATCTACCGCGGCGAGGTCTTCGGTCTTTTGGGGCCGAACGGTTCCGGCAAGACGACGACGATGAAGCTCTTGCTCGGGCTGTTGTTCCCCACGGGCGGTGATGTGTTCGTCTTCGGCCGCGCCGCCACGGACGTGGCCAAGAACGAGCGGATCGGCTACCTGCCCGAGGAATCCTATCTGTACCGCTTCCTGAATGCGGAGGAGACGCTGGATTTTTACGGGCGGCTGTTCAATATGTCGCGGAGCGTGCGGCGGCAACGGGTCTCCGACTTGATCGAGATGGTGGGCTTGACCTGGGCCAAGCGGCGACCCTTGAAGGAGTATTCCAAGGGCATGACGCGGCGAATCGGTCTGGCCCAGGCCCTGATCAACGACCCGGAGTTGATCCTGCTGGACGAGCCGACCTCCGGGTTGGACCCCATCGGGACCCGCGAGATGAAGGACCTGATCCTCAAATTGCGGGACCAGGGCAAGACCGTCGTCATGTGCAGCCACCTGCTGGCCGACGTGCAAGACGTCTGCGACCGCATCGGCATCCTGTACCAGGGCGAGCTGAAGGAGCTGGGACGGGTCGATCAACTGGTCACCATGAAGGACGTGACGGAGATTCGGGTGCCGCGGTTGAGTCCGCAGGTCGAACAGGAATTGAAGGCGGTCTTGAACAAGCACCAAGTGCCGGTTTTGGCGTGGGGCAACCCCTCGACCACGCTGGAAGACTTGTTCCTCCGCATCATCCGCGAGAGCGAAGCCCACCCCGGTTTGCGCGTGCATGGGAGAGGTGACGGGAATGCCGATCGAAACTGAAATCCCGGAACTGAGTCGCTGGTTACTGCCCAGCTTGGAAACCTGGGGCATCGCCCTGGCGGGTCTGGCGGTCGCGCTGTTCGTGCTGGGCTGGATTTGGGCCTTGCTCCACGGGGGAGTCATCGCCAATCCAGGACTCTTCGGCCCGCTTACGCAACGCTACCTGATCCGGACCTGGGCGGGGCTGGCGGACCTGCTGCTGATCAGCCCCCGCCGCGTGGCCGCCCTGGCTTGGCTGGGCATCAAGGAGGCGATCCGCCGCCGGGTGATCGTGGTCTTCATCGTGTTCCTGGGCATCCTGCTGATGGCAGGGTGGTTCCTCGACCCGGCGTCCAATAACCCGGCTAAGTTGTATCTGAACTTCGTGATGGGCACCAGCGACTACCTGATCCTGCTCTTGATGTTGCTGGTAACCGTCTTCAGCCTGCCCAACGACATTCAAAAGAAGACCATCTACACCGTGCTGACCAAGCCTGTTCGGCCTAGCGAGATCATCCTCGGCCGGATTCTCGGCTTTACCGTGGTGGGAACGGTCTTGATCGTGGGGATGGGCTTGATCAGCTATGCCTTCGTCGTGCGGGGCTTGGCGCACACGCACCAGATCGATGAGGCCACGCTGCGTCCATTGGGCGATCCCGTCCCGCAACCCGACGGCTCCGCCAAGACCCTGCAACAGGGCTGGACCACCAAGGTCCACGGCCACCGGCATCGCGTATTCCTCGATCTGCAAGGCCGAGCCAGGCTGGACATGGAACAGGGTCACACGCACGTCGCGACGGCCGAGCCGGGCGTGGAAGGCGGTTTCGTCCTGGGCGGCCCCGAGGGGCTCCTGACCGCCCGCATCCCGAAGTACGGCGACCTCGTCTTCCGCAATCGGCAGGGCCTCGATGAGGTCCGAGGCATCAGCGTGGGCGACGAATGGACCTACCGCAGTTATATCGAGGGCGGTTCCGAGGCCGCCGCCATCTGGACCTTCAGCGGGATGAGGGAGTCCGACTTCCCCGGCGACACCATCCCCGTGGAAATGAACATCGGCGTCTTCCGCACGCACAAGGGGGATATGCAGCGGGGCATCTTGGGCAGCCTCTTGGTCCGCAATCCGGACAACGGCGTGACGGTCGAGTTGGAGGTCTTCGAATCCAAGGAGTTCTCCATCCTCCAACTTCAAATCCCCAAGAAGATCGAGCGCTTCGCCTCGGCCCGCTTCGTGCAGCGCCGTACCCGGGCGGCCGACGGCGCTATCGTCTTCTCGCCCAAACAACCGCCGGAAAAGGATCCCGGTCAGCAGAAGGCATTCGACCTCTTTCGCGACTTGGTGACGCCGGACGGCCGGCTGGAAGTCTGGCTCCAGTGCCTGGAAGGGGGCCAGTACTTCGGCATGGCCAAGCCCGACCTGTACCTCCGCGTGGGCGACGGCACGTTCTTCCTGAACGTGATGAAGGGCTACGCGGGCACGTGGTGCCAGATGGTCATGGTGATCGCCTTCGGCGTGATGCTGAGCACGTTCCTCAGCGCGCCGGTGGCGATGGCGGCGACCTTGGGCATCCTCATCGGCGGGCTGGCCCACACCTTCCTCACCCAAGTCGCCGTGGGACAAATCTTCGAGGGCGTGGAGACCCCCTACCAGGCCGGACCGATCGAGTCCCTGGTGCGGCTCGTGACCCAGATCGGCGTGATGGAAGAGCTTCCGGAGACGGTGGCCTATCAAGTTGTGCAGAGGGTCGATATCGGCTTCCGGCTCTGGTTGGAGTCGATGGCCTACGCCATTCCCCCGCTCTCGCAGATGAGTTTCGTCAATTTCGTCATGAACGGCTACAATGTCAGCGGCGAGCTGCTGCTGATCGATCTTTTGCGAGTGTTGGGCTATTTCGTCCCGGTATTCATCTTGGGCCACTTCTTCCTTAAATCGCGCGAGGTGGCGGCATGACGTGGCGTCAGGTTTTTCTGCGCAAGATCGGTTACTTGGCGGGAATCGCCGTGCTGCTGGGCCTGTTGGCCTGGCTGGGAACGCCGCCCGCTCCCTCCCTGGATCGCGAGAAGTCCTCGCCCGGCGGGCTGTTGGCGCAGGTCCGCGAAAAGGCCGGCCTGACGCCCTCCCAACTGGGCGAGCTGGACCCCGGCGGCGAGGCCGTCCAATTGGCCACGCTCGGCATGCGGGGCGTGGCCGTCCATATCCTCTGGACCAAGGCCGAGGATTACAAAAAGAAAAAGGACTGGACGAACCTCTCCGCCTCCCTGGAGCAGATGGCCAAGCTGGAGCCGCACTTCATCACGGTCTGGCGGCATCAAGGCTGGAATCTCTCCTACAACGTGTCCGTCGAGTTCGACGACTACCGCGAGCGGTTCCGCTGGATCCTGCGGGGAATCGAGTTCCTCAAGACCGGCATCCGCTACAACCAGCGCGAGCCCCTGCTCTACGGCGACGTGGCTTGGGTCTATGCCCAGAAGATCGGGCGGGCCGACGAGGTCAAGCTCTTCCGCCGCCTCTTCATGGACCCCAACGACCCCTACGAGATTCACGGCGGCCGTCCTCCGCGGGACAACTGGCTGGTCGGCAAGGATTGGTATGCCGAGGCGGAAAAGCTGGTCGATGAGGGGGCGATTTTGCGGACCACGCCGCTGATTTTCTTCTCCCACCGGCCCATGTGCCAGATGAATTACGCGGACGCCATCGAAAAAGAGGGGACCTTCGGCGACGCCGCGATCCAGGCCTGGCAAACCGCCTTGCGCGAGTTCCGCGACGAATTCGGCCGCCGGGAGCTGCCCAGCGGTTACGACTTCGCGCCGCTCATTCGCTTGGAGGAGGAAGAGCGGATCCGCGCGGAGATCGAGGAGCTGTCCCGGCAGATCGACGCCTTGCAGCCCGGCCTGCGCGAGGAGATGCTGGCCGAGCGCCGCGCCGATTTGACGCCGGAGGAGCTGGAGGCCGTGATGACGCCGGCCGAACAGCGGACGCCCTTGCAGCGTCAAATCGCGGCCGCCATGCAGTTGACCAAGCTGCGGATGACGCATGAGCAGGTCGCCCGCCGCATCCGCGATCCCGAAAAACGCAAGCAGGCACTGGAGCTGGCCGGGAAGGCCGTGGCCCTGGAGCGGACCGCCGACGCCATCGCCCACAACCGCAATATCGTGAACTATGTCTACTGGCGGCGCCACGCCGAGGTCGAGCAGACGCCGGATGCCGTGGCCGCCCGCGAGCTGATGTATCGTTCCGAGGAGGCCTATCTTCGCAACGACCATATCACGGCCCAGGAACTGTTCTACGAGGCGGCTCGCAAGTGGCAGACGGTGCTGGAGGACAACCCCGATTTGCAGTACGATGACTTCGTCGTCAACGACTTGGCGGAATTCATCAACCGCTACATGAAGATCCTAGACCAACTGGATACCGTCTTCCCGCCCGATTTCGCCCTGCAATCCGTGGTGCGGCGCTACGTCCGCAACCTTGCCGCCCATGAAACGCTGACGCGCCTCGTGGAACGGGCCGAGCAAGCGGTGAAGGAGCGGGATTACGCCGCCGCCCGCCGCGATCTGGAAGAGGCCTTCCGCGAATGGAGCAACGTCTTGGATCGCGCGGCCAGTTTGAAGTTGCTGTCCGATCGGGAGACCGTGCAAGAGATCATGGACATGACCGCCCTCTACGATCAGGTGCTGCAAGCCCTGAACGACACCTTCCCGGGCCAGATGGCGGTAGCGGACGTGATCCGCATCCAGATCGCCCAGTCGCCGCAAATGAAGCGGATCAAGCAGGACATGGCGCAGGCCAACTACCTCCTGCTGCAAAGCACGGCGCCCGCCCAGCTCCGGGCCGCGCGGAAACTGTTCGAGGACGCCCTGCCTTTGGCGGTGGAAATCCTCCGGCAATATCCGCACCTGATGCGGCTCTCCGAACGCAAGACGGTGCAAGAGTTGCTGGAATTGCACGAGAATTATCGGCGTCTGCTGGCCACCTTGAACGAACCGCTGCCCGACGATTATCCGCTCCGCGACTTCGCGGAAAAGGTGGTGCCGCTGCTCCAGCGAGAATCGGCCGGGACCGCGAGTCCAACCGGCGGGTCGTGACCCCTATCCCGGAATCAC
>JAAZNR010000535.1 GCA_012798155.1 Thermogutta sp.
GCACCCCCTGCCGGTGCCTACGGGCCGCCGCTGCTGGACCTCGATGCCGTGGCGGAGCGCTACCGCCGCCTGCTGGAACTGGGACGGCGGATGGGCGTCACGCCTCAGCTTGAGATTTGGGGCGGATCGGCGAACTTGTTCAAACTCAGCCAGGCGGCCTACGTCATCGTCGAGTCCGGCGATCCGGATGCCTGCGGCCTATTCGACGTGTTTCACATCTATCGCGGCGGGTCGGATTTTGACGGCCTCGCGCATTTTAGCGGCCGGTCGATGCACGTCTTCCACGTCAACGACTATCCGGCCGATCCCCCGCGCACGAGCATTCAGGATTCTCACCGGGTCTTCCCCGGCGACGGGATCGCGCCACTGGGGGAAATCTTCGGCATCCTCCGCCGGATCGGCTTTCGCGGGGCACTTTCGCTCGAGCTTTTCAACCCCGCCTACTGGAACGACGACCCTGCGACGACCGCCCGAACCGGTTTGGAAAAGATGAGGCGGGCCGCGGAATCGTCTCCGGCGACGTGAGGTCCCGTCCGTCCCGTTTGCAGGTAGTCGCAAAGGGCCGCCTGAAGCAATAAGAAACGCAAGGTCCTTTCGCGCATCGGCGAGCAAGACCTTGCGTCGAAATGCCCTGGAGAGGACTCGAACCTCCAAGGGGTTGCCCCCACATGGTCCTGAGCCATGCGCGTCTGCCAGTTCCGCCACCAGGGCAAGGCACGTTGATTCTCGGCGTCCCCGCGTCCCGTCGGGGCGAAATCCGCCGCATCCGATGCGACGGCGCAGCCGGCTTTGACGGATAGGGGAGCCGATCTCACCCCTATTATTATGGCAAGCCGCGGCGATTTGCAAGGGCGTCCGGAAAAAGGTCTAGCTGCTACGAAGTTGCGCGGCGATCAGGGGTCTCGCTGCGGTGCTCCCCCAGGGGCATTGAGCCGTTTTGCATGCGGCCGCCGAGCCTTTCCCTCGAATCCGGCTCCCCAGCCTGGGTGAAAAATGCCACAATGAGTGACGGACTCCATCTTGCGGGTCCCGGATGCCTGAGAAAGATCGCCGTGTGTGAAAGACGCAGGCACGACCCGGCGATTACGGATTGCGTTCGAGAGTATCCCGTGCCGATCGATCCGAAAAAGCAGCGTGAATTCGCGGTGGAGGTTGTGACCCGGCTACGGGAGGCCGGTTATACGGCGTATTGGGCGGGCGGCTGCGTCCGCGATGAGCTGCTGGGACGCCCTCCCGTGGATTACGACGTGGCGACCGATGCCTCGCCGGATGAGGTTCGCGATATCTTCGGTCGGCGGCGTACGCACGCCGTGGGAGCCGCCTTCGGCGTGATTACGGTGCTCGGCCCGCGGGGCGCGGGACAGGTCGAGGTCGCCACCTTCCGCAGCGACTTGTCGTATTCCGACGGCCGGCGCCCCGACGCCGTCCGTTTCGCCACGCCGCAAGAGGACGCCCTCCGCCGCGATTTCACGATCAACGGTCTATTCTACGACCCGCTATCGCACGAGGTGATCGATTACGTCCACGGCTTGGAGGACCTCCGCGCAAGGATCATTCGAGCCATCGGCGATCCGCGCGTCCGCTTCGCGGAAGATTATCTGCGGATGCTGCGGGCCGTGCGATTCGTGGCTCAGTTGCGATTCAAGCTCGACGAGGGGACCCTGGCCGCCATCCGCGAAATGTCGGAGCGGATCCAGGCCGTCAGTCGCGAGAGGATCGCGGCCGAATTGGAAAAACTATTGACGGCGGAGGGACGAGCGGAGGCCGTCCAACTGCTCCATGAGAGCGGCTTACTGCCGCACATATTACCGGCGATGGCGTCCCTCCCGGCGGCGAACGAGCCGCTGTGGCGAAGGAACCTGGCCGTCCTGGGGCGGCTGCGTCGGCCCAATGTATCTTCCGCGTTGGCGGCCTTGGTCGGCGGTGCGATCGCCCCCGACGACGCCCGGCGATTGGCAAAAGGCCTGCGGCTTTCCAGCGCCCAGGGCGAGGAATTGGCCTGGTTGCTGGAGCATCGGCAGGCCTTGGATGAGGCGTCCAACCGGCCTTGGTCCCAAATCCAACCGATCCTGACATCGCCCTGGATCGACGACTTGTTGGATTTGGCGGAGGCGCGGGCCGAGGTCGAAGGCCGGCCGAAAACCGACCTCGACTGGTGCCGCGAAAAGCGGCTCTTGCCGCCCGAGGCTTTGAACCCGCCACCGTTGATTCGCGGAGACGATCTGATTCGATATGACCTTCCCGCGGGACCCGTTTATCGGCAGATCCTGCAAGATGCGTGGCGAAACCAATTGGACGGAAGACTCCAAACGCGAGAGGAGGCTTTGGCATGGCTCGAGGAAAGGGTCGCGGCAAAACGTCGCGACGTGCCCACAACCTCGACGGAAGACGGCCCCGGAAAGGAACGCCGGCGTCGGCAACTCGGTGCGGCGTCCCCGGCGATTGAAGTCGAGGACCGACGCGACGAATCGCCGGCGGCCCCCGGTTCCAACCAGGATGCGATGTCCGGCCCCTATCGCGGGGGGGGTGACACCGCTTCAAGCCCTCCTTCGCTGGGATAAAATAAAGGGTTCCTCCGGATTTGACGCGGAAATCATCATTGTCGGCTGTCCCGGCGGATTTCGAGATTTGCGGAACCGGAGCTGAGAAGCGTTCAGCAGACGACTTGGGCAAGTGGGTTCGCCGCGGCGTTGGTTCCCAAGCGCAGAAAGAACGCGAAGCGGGGGGAGACATGTCGAGAAGTTCGGGGGATCGGCGGGCCAAACGCAAGCTGGAGTCCTTGCGAGAGCAATTGAAGCAGGTGCAGCAACGTTTGGCCGGCGCCAAGCGCCAAATGGACGATCCGCGCGAGGTGGCCGAGCTGGAACGTAAACAGGCGGCGATCGAGGCGGAAATCGCGCATTGGAAAGAGCAGGAGTGAGCATTTTCGCTGGACTCTCCGGTTTGCCGGATTCTCCGGGCATGTAGAACGGCGTATCCCGCGCCGGGCCGCAAGCTTGGAACAAGGAGCGCGCGAGGATGGCTGATATTGTGCGATTGACTCGGCTGGAGTCGGCTCAACACCTGCGAGAGGCGGTGCAATCCTTCGGGTATTCGCTTCCCGTCGACGACGACGTGCTGTCCGCGACCCAAGGCTCGCCGTTGGCGCAACCCATGCTGATCGGCGGTTTTCCCGTCGGCAATCGTTGGTGCATTCACCCCATGGAAGGCTGGGATGCCACGGACGACGGTCTGCCGAGCGAGCATACGCTGCGCCGCTGGCAACATTTCGGCGAGTCGGGGGCGAAACTGATCTGGGGCGGGGAAGCCTTCGCCGTGCGTCGCGACGGCCGGGCCAACCCCAATCAACTGTATTTGGGGCCGCGGAGCCTCGGGGCCATGACGGCCTTGCTGAATCGTCTCCGCGAGGCTCACCGCGAGAAGTTCGGGCCGCACGCGGACGAAGATTTGCTGGTCGGATTGCAATTGACGCATTCCGGCCGCTTTTGCCGCCCCAACCGAAAGGATCGTCCCGAGCCGCGGATCGCGTATCATCATCCCGTCCTGGACGTCAAGTTCGGCATCGACCCGAAAGACGAGGCCGTCGTGTTCGAGGACGACGAGATCGAAAAACTGGTCGATGATTATGTCGCGGCCGCCGCCATGGCCGATCGGGCGGGGTTCCAATTCGTGGATGTCAAGGCTTGCCACGGCTACTTGGGCCACGAGCTTTTGTCCGCCTTCGATCGCCCGGGAAAGTACGGCGGAGATTTGGCGGGCAGAACCCGCTTTTTGCGCGAGACCATCCGCGCGATCCGGCAGGCCTGCCCGCGTTTGAGGATCGGCGTCCGGCTCTCCGCCTTCGATTTTCCGCCCTTTCGACCGGATCCGCGGCGGACGGGACCGGGTCGGCCGGGACCGGGCATTCCGCATGATTTCCCCGTGCCCTATCCCGGCTTTGGGTGCCGGCGCGAGGCCCCTCTGGAAATCGACCTTGCCGAGCCGATCGCGCTGCTGCGGATGCTGCGTGACGAATGCGGCGCGGCCTTCGTCAACATCACGGCCGGCTCGCCGTACTACAATCCTCACATCCAACGACCGGCCTTGTACCCGCCGTCCGACGGCTATCAACCGCCCGAGGACCCTCTCGTCGGTTGTCTCCGCCAGATCGAAGTCGTGCGGCGGTTGAAAGCGGCGGTTCCCGATCTGCCCATGATCGGCACCGCCTACACCTACTTTCAGGAGTTCCTGCCGCGCGTTGCGCAGGGAGTGGTTCGCGAGGGATGGGTGGATTTCGTGGGGTTGGGAAGACAGGTGCTGGCCTATTGGGACTTGCCGGCGGATGCCCTGGCCGGCCGACCGCTGCAATTCAAGCGGTTGTGCCGGACGTTTAGCGATTGCACGACGGGCCCGCGCAACGGCCTGGTGAGCGGCTGCTATCCGCTGGATCCGTACTACAAGTCGCTGCCGGAGCACGCAAGGCTGAA
>JAAZNR010000536.1 GCA_012798155.1 Thermogutta sp.
AACGTTCCTTCGGGCCGTGCCGCCGGAGGTGCCGAGATACCCGATTCCCACCTGGCTGTTCTTCTCGCAGGTATTCTCCTCGAGCTCCGGTTCGGCCCGCTCATCAATTACGATTCCAGCGACTCCGTTTTCCCGGCAGGTGTTCTTGCGGGCCGTGCCGCCGGAGGTACCGACATACCCGATTCCCACCTGGCTGTTCTTCTCGCAGGTATTCTCCTCGACCTCCGGTTCGGCCCGCTCACCAATCGCAATTCCGATCTCGTTCTCGCGGCAGGTGTTCTTGCGGGCCGTGCCGCCGGAGGTGCCGCCATACCCGATTCCCACCTGGCTGTTCTTCTCGCAGGTATTCTCCTCCAGTTGCGGCGCGGCGTCCTCAAAAATCCCAATTCCGACCTTGTTCTCCCGGCAGATGTTGTTTTCCGCCGTGCCGCCGGAGGTGCCGAGATACCCGATTCCCACCTGGCTGTTGTTCTCGCAGGTATTCTCCTCGACCTCCGGTTCGGCCCGCTCACCAATCCCAATTCCGATCTCGTTCTCGCGGCAGGTGTTCTTGCGGGCCGTGCCGCCGGAGGTGCCGCCATACGAGATTCCCGCCTCACGGTTGTTTTCGCAGATATTCTCCTCGATCAAGGCCACGGCGGAATCCGCCAGGACAATCCCATGTTCACTATTGCCATCGACCCGGCAGCGGCGAATCTCGGCGCGAACCCCGCCGCGCAAGCGAATCCCCGAGGCCGCCCGCGCCCCGCATATCCGACTGTCCTCGATCTTCACCCGTCCGCCGAGGGCATCGAGCAGGTCCCCCACCTGCTGACCGGCTCGCTCGACGGTGACGTCGCGGAGCGTCAAATCGCAGTCTCCGCGGCAGATGATCGCCGGCCCCTCGCCCTCCCAGCGAATCAGGGACCGCTCCCGCCCCAAGCCGGCCATGGTCAAGGGCCGCTCGACGATCAGGGGCTGGGGGATCCGATACTCGCCGGCGGGCAAGGCGACGTTCGCGCCCGCCTTGGCCTGACGCACCGCCTCGACCAGATAGGCCCCAGGATCGCCGAACACCCCCACCGGCTGGAACGATGCCGCCGCGGACGAGCCGCCGCCGTCGCCGCCGAGGCCCTCGACGCCGGCGACCGGCCTGCGATGGGGAGGCATGATCGCCGCTCCCAAGGCCACCGCATAATCCGACTTGTTCCACTGATACACCTTTCCCGGGGAGGCCGCCTCCAGCGCTTCTTTCAACCCCACGACCCGCGACGCCCCGCCGACCAGCAGGACCGGCGTCCCGGAGAGGTCGGCCACCGTAGCGCAACGCGTCATGAACCGCCGAAACTCTTCCACCACCTGTTCGACAAATCGATTCGTCTGCGTCTGCACTACCTCCCGCGGAACCACAATCTGCTCGCCCGGCAGGCGAAGCGAAAAGGCATGACGCACGTCGCGGACGATGCGTTCCTTCAACGAACGACACTTGTTCAACCACGCCATTCGCAGCGGCGACGAAAGCGGCGTCCGTCCCTGGCCCGCCAAGGCCTCTTCCAAAATGCCCTCGTCCAGATCGTTCCCGCCTTGGGGCAGCCCTCCCTTGGCCAACTCCGGGACCGGCTCGAAATCTCCATCGGAGTACCGTAGCAGCGCAAAATCCGTGGTTCCACCGCCGACATCGCAGACAATCACGCTCTGGGCGAGGCGGCCCTCCCATTGCCAAAGCCATGCCCGCGCGGCCGCCACCGGCTCGTCGAGCACCTGAATCCGGTCGGCACGAAAGCCGCCGCACTGGGCCGCCTGGCGGATACATTCCCGCTTCTGCTCCTCGAAGACCACCGGGAGCGTCAACACGCAAGCGTCGACCTCGCAGTAAAACACCTCTTCGCGGCAACGGCGCCGCAAGTAGGCGAACAACTCCCCGGCCAACTCCACCCGGTCCACCGACGGCCGATCCGGCCCGAACCGCAGCTTCTCCGATCGATGAATCTCCTTCTTCAAGTTCTCGACGATCCCCCCGGGATCTTCGTCCACCATCTCCTGGGCGTCGTCGCCCACCAACCGCGGCGCCTGCTGGTCGCGGGGAACATAGAACACGGAGGGAATCACCTGGAGGTTGGCCCGGCCCAGCTCGATCAGCCGCGGCTGGCGCTCCTTTTCGTCGAAAACCGCCACTTTCGTCCGCGTCGTGCCGAAATCAACGGCAATCGTGGGTGCGGCCATCTTTGTTAACTCCCTTGCGATTCTTCCTGGGGCGATGGCGGAGGCGGTGATCCGCCTGCCCCGCGGGCCTGGTGCTCCAGATCGTCGGCGATCTGCTCCAAGCGAGAAAGGGCGTGCTGGATCAGGCGGCCCAGGTCGCCGCCGCACCCTCCCCAACGCTCCCGGATTTGGCCGATCCCCCACATCACCGCGGCCAGATCGTCGCCCGCGTTGGCCAAGGCTCGCAGCGGGCCGAGCCGGGCGTCGATCTCCGGCCCCGCATAGCCGAAGACATGCCGCAGCACCCGGGCCCACTCGTCGCCGACCAGCTCGCCGTGCTCGTCGAGCAGGGCGAGCATCCGCAGATCATTTTGCATATCGTCGAAACCGTCTTTCAGCAACACCTTCGCCTCGTCCAATTTCCGCAAGGCCGCGGCGGCATCCCGCAGATCTTTTTCGACCAGCGAGCGCGTTTCGTCCAGATAGCGACGAATCGGAGTGACCGCATCGACCGAGGCCGATAAGCCGTCCAACCGGCGGATGGCATCCTCCGCGGCGTCCAGCAACCGCGAGTAGCGCCGCTTGTGGTTGCGGAGCCGGACGGCGGCCTCCTCGCAGGGATCGAGGGCCTTGGCCAGAAGACTGAAGGCCTTGATCATCCGCGATCGCGCGAAGAACCGCCGCTGGAGCGTGTCGCGGAGCTCGTCGATCTTGCCGGCCCGGCGGATCAGCGACCGCAGCTCGGCGGCACTGCCGGGGCGCCGGTCATGGCCCAACCGGATGATCGCTTTCAACGAGGGCCAGGGCAGGGGATGATTCCTCCGCAATTCTCGCCGGGCCGCCGCCGCCAGCGGACAAAGACGATCTTCGAGCTGTAGGAAATCGCGTTCCGAAAGGAGCAGCTCCTCGATCGTCGCGGAGGGGGCGTTGCAAAGCTCCAGGAGCGATTGCCAGAAGGCGTCGGGAAAACTCTCAGCCGCCCGAGCCAGAGGCGCGCTGACGGGAAGGACGCTGGAGACCAGTTCGCCCATCACGCCGGCAATCCGTTCGGCCTTGCTCTGCGCCTCCTCGTAGGGGGAGGCCACATCCATGGTTTCCCACTTGTGAACGACCGCGATGCTGTTGTAGGGAGTCGAGCCGGGCAGGCGAGTATTCCGCTCGAAGTCGCCCAACAGGTCCTGATCTGTTTGGCGGGCCACCGGCATGAGGACATAAATGATCGCATCCGCGGCGGAACCCTGGCGACGGGTTTTCTCGTCGAGCTTGTCGGCCAACCCCAGAAAGTCCCGAGTCGCCTCGCCGTGGAACTCGATGGTGCTTCGCGTTCCCGGGGTATCGACAACCCGCGCGACGCGCAAAAAGTCGAGGTCGGCGAAGAACTCGATGCGGTGGGTCGCCCGCGCTCGCTCGGAATCCCCCACCCACCGCTGGATCTCGTCCAGGGGGAAATCCTCGGCCGGTCGATCCCTCCAATAGACGCGGAACTTGCGACATTGTTCCCCGGTGCCATAGACGAAATGGTTGACGGTGGCGGTGGTTTCATTCACACCCGTCACGGCCAGATCCGCCCCCATC
>JAAZNR010000537.1 GCA_012798155.1 Thermogutta sp.
GCCCTGGACGTGCTGCGAGACCACGGCCTCGATCATCTCACCATTGGAAAGGTGGCGGAGGCCGCCGGCATCGCGAAGGGGAGCGTGTACAACTACTTCCGCAACAAACAAGAGCTGGTCGCCCAGCTCTTCGAGCGGTCCATCGAACCGGTGATCGAAGCGGGAGGACAAGTGGTCCAAGGTTCGATGGGGGCCGTCGAGAAATTGCAAGCCATGTTGAGCCTGTGGTTCGGCTATTTTTTCCAGCATCGCGGATTGTTCGATTTTCTCTTTCGCGATCCGCATGTTCGCGAGCTTTGCTTCACGTCGCAACGGAGCAAGAACGATCTGGTCATCGAGTGTTTCCGCACCATTTTCGAGCAGGGCATGGCGGAGGGGAGCTTCCGCAAGTTCAATGCCCTTTCCGCGGCCGAGATCGCGGTGGGGGCCGCGCAGTTCCGCATCGAGCGGCAATTGGACAGCGGTGCGCAAGGGCCTATTGAGAATTCGATCCGGGAATTGATGGACCTCATCCTGGGGGGACTATGGTCGGGGGATGTCCGGGAGGGACGATCCAATGAAGACTAAACGGTGGTGGTGGATCGAGCTAGGCATTACGGCAGGGGTGGCCGGTGTGTTGGTGGCGGGGGGGATACTGGCCGCGGCGGCCGCCGGGGTGTTCGGCCCGGCCCAGGCGGAGCCTTCCCCTGCCGGCACGCGCGAGAAGACGAACCCGAAGGGCGGGTCAGGCCAACCGGCCGCCCCCGCCGACGCCGTGCCGGTCGTTCTGACGCCCGCCAAGGAAATGGTCTTCGAGGAGGGGCTGACCATCGCCGGATCGGTGTTGGCGGAGCGCTTCGCCTTGGTTTCGGCCCGCAACCCCGGCACGCTCGACCAGATCTTCGTGGAGGAAGGGGACTACGTCGAGGCCGGCAAGACCAAGCTCTTTCAGACCGATTCGGTGAAGGTGGCCCAGGCGCTGGCCATCGCGCAAGAGCAGCTCCGCGTGGCCGATTGCTCGGTCCGCGAGAAAGAGGCCCTGATGGAAAAGACGCTGGTGGCGCGGGAGCAGGCCCTGGCGGACCTCGCCCGCTACCGCGAACTGAATGCCCGCAACGCCGTCGCCACGCAGGTCGTGGAGCATCAGCAGGCGCAGTGCCGGCAGTTGGAAGCCGATGTCCGCCACGTGCAGACCTTGATCGATCTGGCCAAGGCGCAACTGGAACAGTCGCGGCTGATCGTCAAGATCGCGGAAAAGAACTTCGCCGACTCGCTGGTCTTGGCCCCCATTTCCGGCCGCGTCTCCGTGCGACTCAGGGAGCCGGGGGAGAGTGCCGCCGCGGGGACGCCCGTCGTACGAATCGACGACCTCTCGCTGGTCGAGATCAGTCTGTTCGCCCCTGCGGAATACTATGACCGGATCGAGGTGGGGAAAAGCAAGATGCGGGTAACGGTCGGCGGAGCCCAGGCCGGGGAGTTGCTCGTCACGTATAAAAGCCCGACCGTGGAGCCGAAGCTGCGGACCTTTCAGGTCAAGTGCCTGCTTCGGAATCCGCCGGCGGAGGTCGTGCCGGGGCGGCTGGCGCAGTGCACGCTGGTGCTGCAATCGCGACGGGGCGTGGGGGTCCCGATCGCGGCGGTCGTGAAGCGGGAGGGCCGCAACCTAGTCTTCCTCGCCAGGAACGGCAAGGCGGCGGCCGCCGCCGTGCCCCTCGGTATGCAAACCGACGGTTGGTGGGAAGTGCTCTCGGGGATAGAGCCGGGAATGCCGGTCGTCTCCATGGGGCAAACCCTGATCAGCGACGGCACGCCCCTCCGCGTGATCGAGGAGGCCGCCCGATGACCCTCTCCGATTTCGCCGTCCGCCGCCCGGTGGCCACCAGTTGCTTGTTCATCGGCTTGACCGTCCTGGGCATCAACGCCTACCGCTACATGGGCCTGGAGCTGATGCCCAAGATGGACGTCCCCTTCATCACGATTGTCACGGTTTATCCGGGGGCCTCGCCGGAAGAGCTGGAAATCGACGTCGCCAAGCGGATCGAGGACGCCGTGTCCTCGGTGGAGGGGTTGAAGCACGTCTCCTCCGTGTGCATGGAGAACGTGGTGCAGACGCTGCTCGAATTCGAGATGAGCGTGGACGTGGACATCGCGGCCACGGACGTGCGGGAGAAGATCGACCTGATCCGCCAGGACCTCCCGGAAGACGCGGAAGACCCCATCATCCAAAAGTTCGACATCAACACCAAGCCGGTGGCCACGCTGGTCTTGACCGGCACTCTCGGCGTGGAGGAACTCTACGATTACGCCGACAACGAGTTGCGGGACCGCCTGAGCGTGCTGGAGGGCGTGGCCGACGTGCAGCTCATCGGCGGCGCCGAACGCCGGGTCCACCTGGAGCTGGACCGCGACAAGCTGGCCGCGCGGGGGCTTTCCACGATGGACGTGGTCCGGGCCGTGCAGTCGGGAGTCCGCACCATCCCCTCCGGCCGCGTCCGCGAGCACGGCATCGAGTATAGCGTCAAGTTCGACGCCGAATACGCGGAACTGGAGCAGCTCAACGACCTCGAAATCGCCAATTCCGAGGGCAAACGGTGCTATCTCCGCGACGTCGGCCGGGCCGTGATGGGCACGGAGGAGTTGCGGCAGCGGGCCTATCTCGACGGGCGCGAGGCCGTCGCCGTCAAGATCGTCAAGAAGGCCGACGCCAACGCGGTACGCGTGGTGGACGGCGTCCGCCGCGCCCTGGATCGCCTCAATCGCGATCTCCCCGCCGGAATGAAACTGGAATGGGTCTCCGACGACGGGACCTTCATCCGGGCGATGAATCAGGACGCCTGGATGAACGTGGGCATCGGCATCCTCCTCACCGCCGCGATCCTCTTCTTCTTCCTCTACAATCTCCGATCCCTGATCGTCGTCGGCGTCACCATGCCCCTGACCATCGTCATCGGCCTGTTCTTCATGCAGGCGGTGGGCTACACGCTGAACACCTCCACGCTGATCGCCATCGGCCTCTCGGTGGGCATCCTGGTCACCAACTCGATCGTGGTCCTGGAGTCGATCGTGGCGCGGCTGCAAGAGTCCGGCGATCCCAAGGAAGCCTCGCGGCTGGGCGCCTCCCAGGTCTTCACCGCCGTGCTGGCAAGCGCCGTGACCAACGTCGTGGTGCTGTTCCCCTTGGCGGTGATGCCGACGCGGGTCGGCCTGTTCATCGCCCCCTTGGCCGTGACCATGTTCATCATGACCGCAGCCTCGCTGTTCATCTCATTCACGCTGACGCCGATGCTCTGCTCCCTGCTCCTGAAGCCCGCCAAGCCTGATTCGCGATCCGTCTTGGCGCGGTTGGAGCGGGCGTTCAATCGCCTGCTGGACGTGAACGCGGCCTTCTATCGCCGGCTGCTGGAGTTCACGGAGCACCGCCGCTGGGCCGCGATCCTGATCCTCTTGGCCGTGGCCGCGATGTTCGTTCACTCGCTGTTTCTGGCCGCCAAGGTCGGTACGAGCTTCTTCACCGACCCCGACCGCGGTGAGGTTTACGTCCGCCTGGAGTTTCCCACCCGATACGATCTCGACGCCACCGTGGCGCGGGTGCAAGAGGCCGAGCGGCGCTTGCGCGACGTGCCGGAGCTGCGCCGCGTCCTGACCACGGTGGGCAAGGCCGAGGGCCTGGTCGGTCAAAGCAGCGAAGGGGTGTACATCGCCCAGGTCCTGTTGGTGTTTTCACAGCGGATCGAGCGCAAGGCCGACATCGACGACCTGATGGACGACGTGCGGCGGCGGTTGCAGGACTTTCCCGACGCTTTGATCACCGTCAGCATCGCGTCCATTCTGGGCGGCCAGGCCAACCCCGTGGAAATGGAGATCGCGGGGCCCGACTTGAGGGCCTTGGATCGTTTGGCCCTGGCGGCCCTGGCGCAAGCCCGGCAAATCCCCGGCGTCCTCACGCCCGACACTTCCGTCCGCGCCCCCAAGCCCGAAATCCGCATCCGGCCCCGCCGCGAGATTTTAGCCGACATCCAGTCGCCCGTCGTGGGCATGGGGCTGATTCTCCGCGGCAACCTGGAGGGCATCGAGGCGGGCACGTTCAAGTCCCATGCCACGGCGCGGAATTACGACATCGTCGTCAAGTTCGCGGAACAGGAGGGGAAGGACCAGGTCGCCGGCTTCCTCTTCCCCGGCGCGGAAGGGCACCCTCTCGTCCTCACCGCCCTGGGAAACGTCGAAGAGCGGACCATGCCCATCCAGATCATCCGCAAGGACAAGCAACGCATCTCCAAGCTGCTCTCCCAATTGGGGCCGGACCTGCCCATGGGGAAGGCCGTGCAGGAGATCAGTGCCCGCTTGAACGAGAACGTCGCTTTCCCGCCGGGCTACCGCTACACCTTCGCCGGCCTCTACGAGATCATGCAGGAAGGGCTGGTCGGACTGGTGGAGGCCGGGGTCATCTCCGTGCTCTTGGTCTTCCTCGCCCTGGCGGCCATCATCGAGTCCTTCAAGCGGACCTTCCTGGTGCTGGTCACCATACCCCTCGGCCTGATCGGCTCCGTCTGGGGCCTCTACCTGATGGGCGAAAGCCTGGGCATCTTCGCCGTCATGGCCATCGTCATGCTCACCGGCATCGTGGTCAACAACGCCATTCTGATCGTCGACGAATTCAACCAATTGGTCGCGCGGGGGGTCCCCTCCCACGAGGCGATGATTCGGGCGTCGTGCGACCGATTCCGGGCCATTGCGATGATCACCTTGGCGGCGGTCCTGGGAATGCTCCCTCTGATGCTGGGGAAAGGCATCGGGGCCGAGCCGCGGGTGGAGGTCGGCGCCGCCGGCGTCGGCGGCATCCTGGTTTCCGGCGTGCTGACCCAGATCACCGTCCCCATCCTCTACGACATGGCGACGCGCGGGACCAACGGCAGACGCAAGAAAACGAATCCCGCCCCGGAAACTCCCACGTAGAACGTGGGTGCCGCCGCCGGCGTGAGCCCGCGGCGGCAAAACGTCGGAGCCGCCGGTGTCAGCCGGCGGTGTTTCGGCGCTACCCAGGATTCACCGCCGGCTTACGCCGGCGGCTCAGGGAACTGATGCAAAACGCTAACGTGATGCGCAACGCGCGAGCGCGAGCCGCTAGCGGCCGGGTGGCTGGGGTCGGAGCGAAGCGCAGCCCCCAGACGCCCCGTTTTCGCGCTGCTTCCACCGCCGGCTTACGCCGGCGGCTCATGGAACTGATGCAAAACGCTAACGTGATGCGCAACGCGCGAGCGCGAGCCGCTAGCGGCCGGGTGGCTGGGGTCGTAGCGCAGCGAAGCCCCCAGGCGGGAATGACGCTTGGGTGGGGTGGGTGGTGAAAAACGCCGGGTGGCTGGGGTCGTAGCGCATCGCAGCCCCCGGACGCCCGGCAGCGGCAGCCGGCGGGGTCAGGTGGCTTGCTGGGAGTCGCCCGTCGCGAGCGGCAGCCGCAAGCGAAACACGCTGCCCTTGCCCAGCGTGCTTTCGACATCGACTTGGCCGTGATGGACTTGCATGATGTGCTTGACGATGGACAGGCCCAGGCCGGTCCCGCCCAATTCGCGGCTGCGGCCGGGGTCCACGCGGTAGAAGCGCTCGAAGATGCGGGGGAGATGGCGGCTCTCGATGCCCCAGCCCTCGTCGGCCACGGCGATTTCGGCCCACCGCCCGGAACGCTCCGCCCAAACCCGGACCGTCTTGCCCGAGTCGCTGTATTTGACCGCGTTGTCGATCAGATTGACCACGGCTTGTTCCAGCAGGCGGCGGTTGGCGAGGACGACCAACTCCGAATCGGCCGCCAACTCCAGGGTCATGTCCCGTTCCTCGGCGCGGACCCGGCACAGTTCCAGGCTTTCGCGGAGGATTTCGTGTACCAAGAGCGGTTCCAGCGGGACCGGCTCTTGATCCTCGCGTTCCAGGCGGGCGAGGCTGAGGATGTCGTCCATCAAGGCGTCCAGCCGCTCGGTCTGTTCGCGGATGATCTGGAGGAATCGGGCGGCGGCTTCGCGATCTTCCAGGGCCCCGTCCAGGAGCGTCTCCACGAAGCCGTGGATCAGGGTCAGCGGCGTCCGCAGCTCGTGGCTGACGTTGGCCGTGAAATCGCGGCGGACGCGTTCCAGATAGCGAATGCGGGTGACGTCGCGGAAGAAGATGAGGAAGCCGGTGTTTTCGCCGTCTTGCCCTCGCAAGGCGGCGCCCTGGACCTCGAAGGCCCGGGCGCCCGCGTCGCCGGCGGCCAATTCCATCTGCGACGCGCGGCCCGTCTTCATCAGCGTCCGCGCATATTCCACGAGCTTGGCGTTGTGGACGACGGACTCGATGCGTTCGCCCCGCGGGTCGGCCGCTTCGAACCGCAACATGCGGCGGCAGACGTCGTTGTAGGCCCAGATTCGCCCCTCGGAATCCAGGACCAGCAACCCCTCGGGGACGGCCTGAAAGACGGATTCCAAACGTTCCGCTCCGGCGTGCAGGTCGGTGCGTTCGCGGCGGAGGGTATCGGCGACGTCACGGGCCGCATCCCACAATCCCTGAAGCTCAGGCGGTGCGTCGGCCCACTCGGCCACGGTGGGGGATGCGAAATCGCCCTTGCCCCAACCGCCGAGCAGCCCTTGCAGGCCGGCGAGGGAGCGGCCGAAGCGGGCCGCGATCCACAACCAGCCCGCCGCGCCCGCCGCCGGCAGAAGCCACGGCACGTACTGCCATTGCGCCGAGAGGGGCGGGAGAAGGAACAGGGCGATGACCGCGAGTTGAGGAACGATCCCGGCCAGGATCAACGCCCCTGCGAGCCGCAAGCCGGGCCGCGGGGCCGGAGCGGAGGAACGGGAGACCATGCGAAACGTCCTGCTTTACGTGCTTTGAGATTGGGAAAGCCTTGGGCGAGGCGGCGATCGCCGCGGCCCGCCGCTTCCCCCGAACCCGGCCGTTCGGGCCGGTTGACCCATCCCGGCCGGCAACTTAAAGTGGATGCTAGAGAGATTTCGTAACGGCGGCCGTTCCTGGTTTTCCTTCCCAGCGCCGCCGTACCTTCCCTCCCCGCATACCGCGGCGCGGCGCAGCCCGGCGGCTGCGCGGCTTCGCGGATGGGAAGATCGCTTCTTCTCATTGTAAACGACGCTCATGCCGGCCAAGCGCATTATTCCCTGTTTGGACGTGGACCGCGGCCGCGTGGTCAAGGGCACGAATTTCCTCAACCTGCAAGACGCCGGCGACCCCGTGGAAGTCGCGCGGCGGTACGAGGCCGAAGGCGCCGACGAATTGGTGTTCCTGGATATCACGGCCAGCCACGAGGGGCGCGACATCCTGATCGACGTGGTACGCCGCACGGCGGACGTGGTGTTCATGCCCTTGACCGTGGGCGGCGGCATCCGCTCGCTGGATGACATCAGGAACCTGCTTCAGGCCGGCTGCGACAAGGTCTCGATCAATTCGGCCGCCTGCCGCAACCCGGAGCTGGTCTCGCAGGCCGCGCGACGCTTCGGCAGCCAGTGCATCGTGGTCAATATCGACCCCAAACGGGTGATCCGCGAGGGCAAGGAGTTTTGGGAGGTCCATATCAACGGGGGGCGGATCGGCACGGGCCGGGAGGCCGTCGCCTGGGCACGCGAGGTCGAACGGTTGGGGGCCGGCGAGATCGTCCTCACCTCCATGGACGCCGACGGGACCCGCCACGGCTATGATCTGGAAATCACGCGGGCGGTGAGGGAGGCGGTCACGATTCCGGTCGTGGCCAGCGGCGGGGCGGGCTGCCCGGAGCACATGGCCGACGCCATCCTCCAGGCCGGCGCCGATGCCGTCCTGGCGGCGGGGATTTTTCATTTCGGCCTCTACACCATCCGCGAAACCAAGGAATACCTGGCCTCGCGGGGAATACCGGTTCGACTATGACTTTTAGGAAGACCTTCCCGAATTCAAGGACCTCGCCGCGGAGTTCCGCCGGGGACCGCTTCGGCCTCGCGGCGCGGGGCGGCACCCGCTTGAAACCGCACGCCCCGGCGGGGGAAAATACGGGTTTCGCCGTCCCGGCGGCGGTTCGGCCCCCGCCGCGGCGTTGAAGGCCGGGGGGTATCTTTTCGCCGGACCACGGCAGCGATCATCCGAGTTTCAGACCATGACCATTCCTCTCGAAGAAGACCTGAAGCGTTTCAGCAAGCGACCCGCGAACCTCGAGATCGACAAGCTCTTTCGCGCCTTGGTGAAGTTGCAAGGGAGCGACCTGCATCTCAAGGTCGGCCGGCCTCCGTTCGTCCGCGTGGCGGGGACGCTCCGCCCCCTGAACCGCGAGCCGATCGACGAGGATGAGATGGTCCGCCTCATCTTCCCCATGCTCGACGAGCGCTTGCGCCGCATCCTGGACGAGGACGGCGGCTGCGACTTCGCCTACGTCGTGCAGATCGACGACATCCGCTGGCGATTCCGCGTCAACGTCCTGCAGCAGATGGGCTACCTGGGCATGGTGGCGCGGCGGATCAACAACTACATCCCCGATTTCGAAAAGCTCTTTCTGCCGCCGATCCTGGAGGACCTCTGCAAGTTCCATCAGGGGATGATCCTGCTGGCGGGCGTGACCGGCTCCGGCAAGAGCACTACCATCGCCTCCATGCTCAATTGGATCAACCGCAATTATCGCAAGCACATCCTCACGCTCGAGGACCCCGTCGAGTTCACCTTCACGGAAGACAAGTGCCTGATCAACCAGCGGGAAATCGGCATCGACGTGAAGGACTTCATGATCGGCATGAAGCACGCCGTCCGCGAAGACCCGGACGTGATGCTGGTGGGCGAAATGCGCGACCGGGAGACGTTCGAGACGGCGATCCAAGCGGCGGAGACGGGCCACCTGGTGTTCGGGACCATCCACGCCTCCACGGCCCCCAGCACGCTGGGGCGCATCCTGGACCTCTTCCCCAGCGAAATGCACAGCGCCATCCGCAGCGCCATCGCCTTCAACATGAAGGCCATCATCGCCCAAAAACTCCTCCCTTCCATCAAGGAGGGCGTGCAGCGGGTGCCCACCTGCGAAATCATGATCTTCAACCCCACCGTGCGGAAGCTCATCCTGGAGGGGCAGGATCACAAGTTGGCGGACGCCATTCGCCTGGGTTATCAGGAGGGCATGCAAGATTTCACGCTCAGCCTGAAGCAACTGGTGGAGCGGCGGCTGATCGATCGGGCGACGGCCTTCGAGGTGGCGCCCAATCCGGAGGCCTTGAACATGGCCCTCAAAGGAATCGAAGTCAAAGAGCCGGGAATCCTTTAATGCAGCCTTGGATGTTTCCTTCTCGGACGGTTTTGCGGCGGGCGTGTTCGCTCGCGCTGGCCGCCGCGGCGGCCAGCGGGCGTGCCGTGCCCGCCTTCGCGGAGGCGATCGCGCCCTCGGCCCTGCCCCTGGCCCAGTCCGGCTGGTCCGGGCCGGGTTACTATTTCAGCCTGCTGAAGTTGACCGCCTTCATCGTTCTGTTCCTCCTCTGGGTCAAGATCGGCGATTGGGTCAATCAGGACGCGCAACGGCTGCACCTCAGAACCCAACTCTGGAATTCCCTGGTGTTCTTCGTCTTCGTGTTCGTGTTCGGGATCGGCTTCATGATTCCGATCTTCGCGGTGGGGATTATCCTGGCCGCCCTGGCCGTGTTCGTGCCGTTCATCGCGTACGTGGTGTACCGCAACGGGAAGGTGGATCGCGAGGATCGCGTTTTCACGCCGCTGCATGCGCGCAAGGTGATCGGGCGCTTGTCGGGGAAGAAGGTGGTGGAATTGGGTCCGGACGATCGCCCGCCGCCGATCCGTTTTCAGGCCCTGGGCCCGAACGAGCAGGTGCGGAACCTTCGCATGATCCCGGCCCGGCAGCACCCCGGCTATCAGGCGGCCCGCGAGCTGGTGGCGGGGGCCGTGGAACGCCGGGCGGAAGGGGCGGCCTTCGATCTGCAAGCCGCCGGCGCGGCCTGCCAGTACGAGATCGACGGCGTGTGGATGAGCGGCCCGCCCCTCCAGCCCAATCAAATCCTGCCCGCCGTGGAAGCCCTCAAAATCCTCTGCGGCCTCAATCCGCAGGATCACGTCAACCGCCAGGAAGGCCGCTTCGATTTCAAGTACGCCGACGTCCCCCTGACCGCCACGTTTCTTTCTCAAGGGGTCTCGGGCGGGGAAAAAGTCGTCCTCCGGATCCAAGAAAAACAGACGCGGTTCCGCAAACTCGAGGACCTCGGCATGCGCCCCAAGCTCCAGGAGCAGCTCGCGCAGTTGCTCAACGAGCACCGCGGCATGTTGGTATTCTCGGCCCCGCCGGGTCACGGATTGCGGACCACCGTGACCTGCGCCTTGACCTCCGCCGACCGCTTTTCCCGCGAATGGATCGCCATCCAGGAGGAGAGCGCCGTCTACCAGCCCGTGGAAAACGTCCACGTCCATGCGTACAAGGCGGCGGAACGCGCCCTCCTGCCCGACATGCTGGACCAGTGGTTCCACCTGGAGCCGAACGTGGTGGTCTTTCGCGACATCCCGGACGGCGAAATCCTGGAACTGACCGCCCGCGAGGTGGAGAACGATCGCCTGATCATCACCACGGTTCGGGCGAGGAACTGCTGCGAGGCGCTGCTCCGCCTGGCGGCCTTGCAGCCCCGTTCGCAGGCCTTTCCCAAGGCGGTGATCGGCGTGCTGAACCAGCGGGTCCTGCGGCGGTTGTGCGACGCCTGCAAGCAGCCCTACGCTCCGCCGCCGGAATTGCTCCAGCGGCTGGGCATCCCGCCGGGGCGCGTGCAGGCCCTCTACCGGCCCGGCGCGCCGACGCAAGAGCATCCGGAGCCTTGCCCCCAATGCCAAGGGCTGGGTTATTTGGGACGCGCTGCTTTCTATGAACTCTTGGTGGTAAACGATACGATCCGCAAGATTCTGGCCGGCAAACCGGATTACGCCGCCCTCCGCAAGGCCGCCAAGGCCGCCGGCATGGTCAGCCTGCAAGAGGAGGGCATCCTCCTGGTCGCCCAGGGAATTACCTCGCTGGACGAACTCCAGCGGATCCTGCAAAAGTCGTAGGCCCGCAACTTGCCAGGAAAACGTTTCAGCTAATCCTCAGCCCGACACGAGGCATTCGCCATGATCCTGCTGCTTATCGAGCTGGCCATCCTCGCCGCGTTCGTCGGCTTCGGCATTCGGGACGGCGCGTGGGGGGCGTTCATCCGGGCATGGAACGTCGTCTTCGCCGGACTGCTGGCGACCAACTTCTTCGAGCCGGCGGCACGGTTCCTGGAAGGCACGATCGGCTCGGAATGGACGTACTTTTACGATTTCCCGGCCTTCTGGGGCATCTTCGCCGTCTCCATGGTGATCCTGCATACCCTGACCGCCGTGATGTCGCGGGTTGCGATGAAGCTGAATCTCTACCTGGACCGGACCTTCGCGGTCCTCTCGGCGCTTTCCTCCGCCGTCATCTTCAATTCCCTCTTGCTGTTCTCACTGCACTTCGCCCCCCTGGGACCGGCCCCGTTCGGCGTGCCCCTGGTAAATGACAGCGGCTTGCCCCTCGGTCAGCGGTGGGGGCAGATCGCGAGGACGATGTCCCGCGGCTCCTTGTCGCGGAGCGTGTCATCCGCCGATGAGGCCGAAAAGTACGGGGATGAGATCGCCGCCTTTCCCGGCAGGAACAACATCTTCGAGGTCTATCAAAAGCGCCAAGAGGCCCTGAAGAGCCAGGTCGATGGGGGGAGCGGATTCAAGGCCGCGGGGGCCGAGGAGCGATAGCCCCGGCGAGCCGGTCGCGAACCGTCCCGGCCTCCCTTGCGTAGCGTTTGCAGCAAGGCCCCGGACCGCGACCACTTGGCGGCGGGGCGTCCGGCATGATCACAGCGC
>JAAZNR010000538.1 GCA_012798155.1 Thermogutta sp.
AGCACGCGTTCCAGCACGAACGACGGGACGCAGAGGGCGGCCAAGAGCGAGGCGAGTTTATCCCCAAAGCGAATCTTCGGCCGCACGTCCTCCAAACAGACGATCTCGGCGTCGAGGTCGAAGGAAAACCGATCCAAGACGCGCCGGCTGGTCAGCATGTGTTTCAGGCCGGCCGTGCGAATGCAATGGTTGAGCAACTCCGAGGAAAGCGTGTAATTCAGATTGACGGCGGTACGGCGATCGAGGGCCAAAGCCGCGTTCACGACGACCCCGCCCACCGAAGGCGGCAGAAGCACGCCGACATTCGCTTCGTCCCCGGAAAGGACCTCGCGCCGCAGGGCACGCCGCAAGACCAAAGCCGCGGTCAGCAGCGAGAGCCCGCGAAGTTCCACGCCCGAGCTGTCGGCGACCTTTTTCTTCCACGGCACCGCCCGCGCGGCGCGGAGGAAGCGTCGCGCGGGAACGATTTGCCGGGGCGGTTGTCGCCGCACGGCCTCTCCGCTCAGCTCTTGGACGGCGATTTGCGCGTCGAGCGGCGACTTGCTTGCCTGCAACGGCTTGCCGATATACACGGTGACGCGGCGTGCCCAAAGACGCGGCACTTTGAAGAAGAAGCGGCCTCCCGAGAAGCTGAAAATGCTTCCCCATAGCCCGTCGATGTACACCGGTATGATCGGGACGTTTGGCCCGCGCGCGAGTTTCAGAAAGCCCGGCTGGAAACCTCGAATCTGTCCCGTCCGCGAGATGCCGCCTTCCGGGAAGATGCCGACCAGTCCGCCGGCCTCCAGCGTTCGCCGCGCCTCGCGCAAGCCGGCCGCCAAGCTCTTCGAGCCGGGGACGATGCCGATCACTCCCGCACCGTCCCGCAAAGGGCGGAGCAGCGGCGAATCGACGTATTTGGCGTGAGCGATCATGCGAATCGGCCGGGGCATGGCCACGATCATCAGGATGCCGTCCAGCCAGCTAATGTGGTTGGAAACGACGACGGCCCCGCCCTGAGGCGGAATATTCTCCAGCCCTACCACGCGCCATCGGTAGCGCAATCGAAAGAGAAAGCGGAAGAGAACGCGAAGGGTATCGACCGGCGTCAGAACCACAATCAAGAGGAACACCGGTAGCGTCAGGATCCCGGCCGCGACGAACATCTGCCGCGACGACAGCCCCAACCAAGAAGTCAGGAGGCCGAAGACCGCGGATCCCAGCAACATGCCGGAAAAGCTCAAGAAGTTGTACGCCGCCAGAATCCGTCCCCTTTCCTCGGGAGGGCTTTCGTACTGGAGCGTGGCGATGAGGGGGATATCGTAGAGACCGGCGAACGAGCCGAGAAGAAAAAGGAGCACGCAGGCGAGAAAATAGGGATGGGAGTTCCAATGCCCCGTCCCGGCCGGTAATAAGGCGAAAGCCAGAGAGATCAGCGTGATGCCGAGCGCCCCGAAGGATACCAGTCCGCGCTCGATCGTGCCGTGAGACCAGACGCCGGCCAGCAGGCTCCCCAAGCCGATGCCCAAGGTCAGCACGCCCAGCATCGGTCCGACGTAGGCCTGCCCCTCGCGCCCCACCAACTCGGGAACCGCCAGCTTGTCGATGGTGAGCTGGACGATCAGTCCCAGTGTCCAGAAGTAAGTACTTCCCAGCGCGGCCAACCAGAGGACGCGATGGCGGAACAGCTCGCGGAGGTCGCGAAAGGCCTGGGCAAAGGGCTGCCAAGGAATCCTCCTGCCCGGATCGGCGGGCGGCAGGGGACGCACCATCAAGCTCGCCAGCCAACCCGTCGTCGCCACGCCCAACAGCACCGAGGCGTGAATCCACCAGCGATACTGCCCCGGTCCGCAGCCCAATTCCGCGGCCAGGGCCTGATCGGCGCACGTCGTGAGCGAGTACAGCACATTGCCCAGCGATCCGCCGATGATGACCGCCGCCATGGTCGTCAGGCCGATGATCCCGTTGGCGGCGGAAATATACCGCGGAGCGACGATCTCGGGAATACTTCCATACTTGGCCGGGCTGAAGAACGCGCTCTGCGCCCCCATCAAGAAAAGCACGCTCGCGAGAAAGATCAAGTCGCCGGAGAGAATGGCGAGGACGCCCAAGCCCATCAACACGATTTCGGCCAATTTGGCCCCTATCATGACGCTCCGCTTGCTGAAACGATCCGAAATGCAGCCCGCCCAACCGGCCAGCAAGATGAACGGCAACAAAAAGACGAAGGAACCCACGGCCCGGGCCAGGTCGGCCGACTGCTGCAACTGGCTCGAAACCAGGTCCTTGCCGATCGGGATGAGCAACCAGCGGAAGATATTGTCGTTCAGCGCCACCGTGAACTGCGTGACCAGAAGCGCGTTGAAGCTCCGTGACCACATCCCAGCTTCGGAAGGCGATGCAATTTCCGTTGGGGTCGGACCGTCTTTCGCTTCGATCATGCGGAAACAGCAAAACAGGATAGTGGGGAAAAGAGCGCGGGGAAACAGCCGGGGGATTCCCTCAAAACCTTACGCATCCTATCAATAGCGATTTCTTCCGACAAGGGCCGCGCGGGCCCGCCCGTCACCGGACCTCGCCGCGCGCCGCGGCGGCGTGCGGGGACTGGTCCGTGCAAAAATCCTCTCGCCGCGATAAACTGCAAGCAGATAAACTGCAACCATACGATAAACCGCAAACATGTCTTCCATCGGAGCGATACCGCTATTCGATATTCCACGCTATTCCACGCTTGCCGTCACCAGAAAAGGAATCACGCCATGAAGCGGACGATTTTCCCCGCGGCCCTGTTCGCATGTCAACTTTCGATCTCGACGATCCTCTTGTCGGCCGACCGTCCGGCCTCGGTGGATGAGATCGTGCCGCCGGGCACGGAGGTGCAGGTGCTCGGCGAAGGGTACGGCTTCTGCGAAGGTCCGGCCGCCGACGCCGAGGGAAATGTCTACTTTTCGGACGGCAAGAAGGACTCCATCCATGTGTACCGCCCCGGACGCGGCGTGGAACTCTTCGTGAACGATAGCACGGACGCCAACGGCATGATGTTCGATGCCGAGGGTCGCCTGCTGGTCTGCGAAGGGGCCGCCTTCCGCGTCGCGGCCTTCGACGTGAAGACGAAAAAGAAGCAAATCCTGGTATCCCAAATCGACGGCACCCGCTTCAATGAGCCGAACGATCTGGCGATCGACCGGACCGGCGGATTCTACTTCACCGATCCCAACTACCGGCATCGCGGCCAGGAGACGGTGATGAAGGAAGACGTCTATTACGTCGATCGCGAGGGTCGGGTCCGCCGCGTGTCCACGGTCTGCGTCAAGCCCAACGGCATTCTCTTGACGCCCGACGAGCGGACGCTTTACCTGGCGGACAACGGGACCGGCATCATCTATAAATACCGCGTCACTTCGCCCGGCACGCTCACCGACGAAACCAAGTGGATCGATCTCGGCGGACCGCGTCCCGACGGAATGACCCTCGATCAATTCGGCAATCTTTACATCGCGTGCGGCGGGGCCGGCATCAAGGTCTATTCGGAGCGCGGGGAGCCGCTGGGCACCATCCGCGTCCCCTACGCCTCCAATTGCGTCTTCGGCGGCCCGGACTTTTCCACCCTCTTCGTCACTTCCCGCGACAAATTCCTGGGCATTCCCACGCGGGTGAAGGGAGTGCGGCCGCTTTGCGCCGCAAAATAGAGGGCTTCCGCGATCGGATCGCCTCGGACTCGCCCTTTCTTTGTGCGGCATTCCAATCCAGCGAAGCGGAGTCGTTCCAAGCCGGCAAGTATGCGGATCGGCCCAAACCGCCGGCCGCCTGTAGGTATGGCCCGTAGGTCCTGTAGCTATAGCCTGTAGGCATAGAATGATTGGGATCGGAATCGCGCGGGAGGTCGTCGATCCCGCCGCTCGTTCCCCGCGGCGCGGGAGCGTCCTTCCAGACGCGCAGCGCATGCCGAGGTCGAATCGGGTGAAGGAAAAAGGAACGACGAATGCCGACCCAGGCGGGGCCGTCGCCTCGCGGACCACGACGAACGCCGGCCCGGGCGAGGTCGTCGCCTCGCGGGTCCGGAAATAGCACGGCGATTTTCGAGGAGCCCTCGGGTGTCACTGATACCGACTCCCTCTTGGTGGAAACGCTGGAGCAAATCTCTCCGTCCCGGCGTTCGCGAACGGGTCCTGTTCGAGGACACGCTCAAATTATTGCATGACCGCCAGTCCGAGGGGTTGCCGGCGAGCGTGGATGACCTTGCTCAGTCGCTCCGCGTCTCTCGGCAAAAGGCCGAACAGGTCGTCGCGCGGCTGGAGCAAATGGGATTGTTGACGCGCGATGCGGAAGGCGGAATGCGGGCGACGGAAGAGGGCCGGCGCGAAGCCCTCCGCGTGGTGCGAATCCACCG
>JAAZNR010000539.1 GCA_012798155.1 Thermogutta sp.
ACCCTCTCAAGGGGTGATTCTAACGCAATCCAACGTGGCATCAGCGCGGCGTACAGGCGCGCCTGCTGCCGGCACGGGACATTACCTGGGAGGGCTGAAACTTGAAGTATAGCGGCCGGCTGGAGTTTTCTCACTCGCCCCGATCCCGTTTCGGAGGCAAGGCAGCGGGGCGGAGAACCGTCTTCTCGCCGGGGAACTCCTCGCCGGGGAATCGGAATCCGGAATCGGCTAGCAAGCAGACGCGAGCGAACGATTGCCGATCCAAACACATACCGATCCAAACAGCCCATGCGGCACTCGTAAGAAGTCCTCAAGGTTTCCATCAATCCGTCGAGGGTGAGTCGCCCGGCCCCTCCTTCTGCGGGAGTTGGTCTTCTCTGGATTCTTCCGCTGATTCTTTCGCGGGTTGAGTGCCGTTCGCGGGCCTCCGGCTGATGTCGAGCGGCTTGGCGCCGGTCAATTCCTCGATCCACCTTGCCCGAACCAGATTGCCGAATCGACTTGGCAGGTGAACATCGGCACGATAGGCGGCGATGGCTCGGGGGTAGTCTCCCAGCTTTTCGTTCAGTCGCCCCAGGGCATAGGCGACCCCCGGCTCCCAGGGCTGGCCGGGGACGGACAAGGCGGTTCGGTTGATCAGAAGATCCTCGGCAGCCTTGCGATTTCCCGTCCAGACGGAAATCAGGCCGAGCCAATAGGAGGCGTTGAGTTTGGCCTGGATGTACATCATCTCTTGGGCGGAGTTCATGCCCGAGGAATCCAGCAGCCTCTGCGCGGGACGCGCGGCCTGGTAGTACGCCGTCGCGCTCTCTTCGCCGAGAAGATCACCCTTCAGATGGAGCACTCGCGCTCGCCAAAGCGGCATCATGCTCTCCGTTTGAATCATGAAGGGTAGCATGTCCATTGCCTGGTAGCGATTCACTTCGGCGGCGAATGCTTGGCGCTGGAGTAAAGCACGATAGGGCAGAGGCCAAAGCGATACATCCTCAACCCCGAACAGCCCCCGGAACCGCGCGGCTTCGTCGCCGGGGTGGGCCGTTAACAGGAGGGATTCCCCGCCGGCCAGCATCCGGGCGACCATTTCCATTCTTTGCGATAGATACACGGCGGAGCCTTCGAGCATCACCTGCACGGAGCGTACCATGGAGGGCTTGACGCGGTACGGATTCCGCGGATCGGCATCCAGCCGGCGCAGGAGGGATTCGTTTTCCGCCAGCTCTTGCAGGGTCGCCGGCTCGATCTCCAAACCCTGGCCGGGGATCATTTGGAGGCCGTCCTCGGCGGGGATCGGGAAACCCAAGCTCGGTTCGAAGACATAGATTTTGCCCTCGATCGCGACGCCGACGGCCCAAGGTTCCCACCGCGGCTCTTGGCCCTCGGCGGCGACGTTGACCGCAAGCATGGCCGCGTCGAGGCCTTCCTGGCGGCACAGCAACAAATAGACCCAGGCCCTGGCGGTGGCCGAACCATGACCGAGGAGCAGAGTCTGCCAAGGGGTGCGGAGGAGGAGTTCTCCGTTGGAAAGCTGGGGAGAGTTCTCGAGCGGGTCGAGCTGAACGTGAAAGACGACCCAGTCGAAGAGCGCTCTCGCTCGGGATAGCTCGTCCACACCGTCCCCCCTTGCCCAGGCCGCGATGTCCCGAAGCCAGACGGCGGTTTGAAGCGAAAATGCGTCATCCCGCGTGAAATGCAGCTCGGCCAGGTTCTTTACCTCCGGCAGTTCCCGCAGTTCCGGCGGGAGGGTTTCGAGCAGCGGATCGGGCCGCCAATCCTCCAACGGCTTTTGCGTACGGATCCACTGGTCCAGGCGATCGGCGACCTGAATCGCCATATCCGTGCCGTCGAATTGGTAGAGGCGATTGAGAGTATCGATGGCGATTTCGAACAGTTCGTCCCGGTGGAGCGTGGCGGTTTGGCTCGCATTCGTGGTCTGAGGCGGCTCCTCCTTCTCCGCCGCCTTGGGGCAGCCGAACACCATCGGAAGAGCCAATGCGACCCAGAGAAACACGCGGCGGCGAAGAACGAATGCGAGGCAGAGAAAACCGACGCGCCGCGGCGGGAGGGGGCATTTGGGTAGATACGAAGAGCGTGCTTGGGGCGAACCCTGCCTGCTTCCTCGGCCGTTTGGCTTGAAGTCCCTAGTGCTGGACGCCAGGTATCTGCCCGCGTTGGCGGATCGGACTCCCCCACGACCGGCGATCGCCAATTGCGGAACGTTCACGGTTGATGGTGATGGTTGAAGTCTCTCGTCTGATGGTAATGTTCGAAGCCTCTCGTCGGTCATGCCGAGTCCTCCGCGAAATCGCGCAGATACAGGGTGCGGATGGCTGCGAGTTGTCGCAATAGCCGGGGCAGTTCCTCCAGGGGGACCATGTTCGGACCGTCGCTGAGGGCATTGTCAGGGTCCGGATGCGTTTCAAGGAAGACGCCGTCGGCCCCCGCGGCCACCGCCGCACGTGCCAGGGTGGGAACCATACGGCGATCACCGCCGGATCGTTCGCCCTGTCCGCCGGGTTCCTGTACGCTGTGGGTGGCATCAAAGATCACGGGGACGCCCAAGGACTGCATGAGCGGGATGCTCCGCATGTCGTTCACGAGCCTTCCATAACCGAAAAAAGTGCCGCGTTCGCCCAAAAGAACGTCTTGGCAGCCGGCCTCGGCGAGCTTCGTGACGACATGCCGCATGTCCGCCGGGGCCAGAAACTGGCCCTTTTTTACGTGCACGGGCCGGCCTGTGGCCCCGGCGGCGACCAAGAGGTCGGTCTGTCGGCAAAGAAAGGCGGGGATCTGGAGCAAATCGCATACCTTTGCCGCGGCGGCGGCCTGGTCCGGCAGGTGGATGTCGGTCGTGATCGGCAAGCTCAAGGCTTTTCGGACTTCGGCCAGAATCCGCAGCCCCTGTTCCAATCCCGGCCCGCGATACGATCGCAGGCTGGTGCGGTTCGCCTTGTCGAAAGAGGCTTTGAAGACGATCGGCAAGCCTTGCTCATCGCCCGTGCGGCGGAGAAAATCGGCGATCCGAAACGTCAAATCTTCGGACTCGATGACGCAAGGGCCGGCGATGACCAGCAGCGGTCGGCCGGGTCCACAACGATACGGTCCGATTTCGGCGGGAAGCCGCAGCACCTCGACACCTCCCCAAAAAAGGCCGCGCTGGCGGCCGTGGCGCACAGTTGCCCGCGCGGCCGCAAAAGGCATTCGTGAACACAAGTCCGCTTGGCCCAAGATTCGGTTCCGTCATGAGGGTTTGTCATCACGGATTTCACCGGCTTGCACAGGGACGGATTCGGTGTCCAACGTTCGCGATTTCCACTTGGCCGCCGTGCGCGGCGGAACCACGACTTGGACTCGCCTCGCCAAGACCTCGATTTCGAGAGGTAGTGCCCCTCCCGGATCGCCATCGAGCTGATAGCTTACCGGCTCCGCGGCGGTGATGCGAATCCGCCGCGCTCGGGCCAGCCGACAATCGGGAAGCCCAGGGTGGAGCGCAAGTTGGCTGACGGCGGTATACCAAAGTCCTCGGGCAACTCCGCCGCGAGCGAACGTGCAGACGTCCAATTGGCCGTCGGTGCCGTCCGCTTTGGGGGTCAGCGGCAACCCCCAGCCGTACTTGGGCAAATTGAAGACGAATGCCCAAGCCACGGGACCGATCGCCGTTTCCTCGCTCTGGTCGTCGAGCGAGTAGGTGACCGAAAGCTCGGGAAACGGATACGTTCGCATTAGTTTGATGATGGGACCGATGAAACTGAGGAAGCTGCCGTGCCCGCCGCGGTAACCCGCCATCCGTCGGCGATGGACCGTTTCCACGACCGCGGCGTCAAAACCACAACTGGCCATCACCAAAAACAAGCGACCGTTGGCGGAGCCGGCGTCCAGACGCAGTATGCGACCGTCATGGATCAGTTGGGCGACCGCCTGCGGGTTTTTGCTGATGCCGAGGTGTGAAGCCGCGAGATTCGACGTTCCGGCCGGGAAGAGCAGCAAAGGTACGCCTGGGGAACTCCGGTTAATCAGCTCCAAGGCCGTGCCGTCGCCCCCGAGTCCGACCAAGCAACGCAAATCGCCGCGCTCATGGCGCCGATTGGCGGCTTCCGTCGCTTGTGCCAGATCGGTGGAGACCTCGACCCGGTAACCGTAGGCCTCGATCGCTCGCAGAAACCTTTCCAATCGCCGTTGCGAAGAACGCCTGCCTGCTCTCGGGTTGTGCAAAACCATGACGAGATCCGCGTCCGAGGGCAAGGATTGCGGAGGCAGCGCTTGATCCATGTGTTTCGATTTCGGTGCTCAGTGTCGATCTGTCTTCGTTTTTAGAGGAAACACTCTCGCGTTTAGAGGAAACACTCTCGCGCCGGCGGAGCCTGCGCCGGCAGTTAGCGACAGCCGGTTGCGGGCAGCGGCGATCCGTGATGTTCAAAGATGCGCTCGAGCCGCTGTGCGTGTCATTTGGCGCGTGCGTGAAGTTCCCGACTTCCACAGCGTACGCGATTTGCGCTCTCGGAACAAGCTCCACGCGCGGACGCGCCAGGACGACACCGAATCAGAAGCGGGACCTGGGAAAGATCGAAAGAAGACGAAAAAGACGAGGAGAGAAACACGGCTCGCATCCGGCTGGGCGGCGGCAGGGGCGTTTCCCCGGCGGGTAACATATCGTAAATTGAGAGTTGGTCATCGCCCAGGGATTTGGGTGTTGCGCTGCGCGTCGAGAGGCGGCGGTCAGGCTCGCTCGTGGATCTCGGCGGCCCATTGCCGTTGCGGTCGTACCGGACTCGGTTGCGATGCGACCTCCGAGCTACCGATGGTTATGGTAACGCCGGCGGCTGGACGCTACCTCTTGTGGGGCGGTTGCCGCAACACCAACGGCTGGTCGTACCGCGACGGGGCCGGCCTAACAATTTCATTTCCCCGTTTTGTGCTCGTTATGTTGGATTATCGCCTGTTGGCAGTGGACATCGACGGCACGCTGGTCAACAGTCAAGACCGGATCACGGAAATGACGTGCCGGGCCATACGTCGCGCCGTGGCGGCGGGGCTGCGGGTGGTTTTGGCGACCGGTCGAAGATATAGCCGAGCGCTACCCCTGGTGGAATCGCTTGGCCTGGACGTGCCCGTCATCGCGTCCAGCGGGGCGATCGTCAAGAATCCCCTCGGCCATCAGACCCTCTATAGGGCGGAGTTTCCCGGGCCCGGCCTACGGCAATTGATATCCCTTGTTCGAAGGCTCGGGTTTCAACCCATTCTGCTTGGCGATACCTTCGATCAGGGATTCGACTACTATCTGGATCCGCTAGACCGTCCCAACACCTTCGTAGAGAGCTACCTTCAAGCGAATCCGGATTGCGAGCGGTATTGGCCGCGGATGGAAGAGGAGCCGCCGTCTGATGTCTTGGCGGCCTTTTCGATCGGCGACCGTGAACAAATGCTGTTGGTGGAGCAGGCGATTCACGAGGGGTTTCCCGGCCAATACGTTACGCACGTCTTGAGAAGTCCGCGCTATGAAGGTTTCTTTTGTGAAATCGCCCCGGCGGGCGTCGACAAGTGGTCGGCCGTTCGAACGGTGTCCGCCATGCTGGGGGTGCCGCTGGAGGCGGTTTGCGCGGTCGGAGATGACGTAAACGATCTGCCCATGATCCGGGAGGCCGGTTTAGGCGTCGCGATGGGGAATGCCTTGGCCGTCGTCAAGGAGGCCGCTGACTACGTCGCGCCCACCCACGACGAGGACGGATTGGCTGAGGTGGTCGCCTGGTTGCTCGGTGACCGACCTTTTCCGCAAACCGCCGCCGTCAACAGAGCGAATGAGCGACGAAAGGCGGAGTAGCGGAGCAGTTTTACTCCGCAGAATAAAAAGTTGGGCAAACGGGGGTACGTCATTTGTGAGTCTGCGTAAGACCGGTAATCCGATTTCGGCGACCCTGCGCAGTAAAAGTAGCGGCCCAGGCGTTCTGATGCTTGTTTGGCACCCGAGATTTCTGGGGTCTTGGTGAGGGGACGCAATCTACCGTAAAGGGGGGGCAGGCGGGTGGAGAAGCGGAGAGAGAATGATGGCGGAGAGCACCGTATCGCAAAATGAAGGCTCCGACGGTCCCGAAGCATCGGCGTCGCCGCCTATCACTTTTTCGGATTTTCAGTCGCTGATACGCCGGATGTATTATCGCAAGGATGTCGCGCGGGGTATCGATGGGACGTTCATGTGGTTGATGGAGGAAGTCGGAGAATTGGCGGCCGCATTGCGAAGCGGCACCCAGGAGGAACGT
>JAAZNR010000540.1 GCA_012798155.1 Thermogutta sp.
CGGCCGGCGCCCCGCCGGGGCCCGGAACCCAAGGCTGATCGGCCGGCGCCGGGTGGCACTGGCGGCTTGCCCGGCAGCGAGGGAAAACGGTAAGATTGGTGGCATGAGCAACCGGCCGGGACATCGAAAAGGCGTCCGGCACCGTGCGGAAAGACGCCCTTCTTGACGAAATCAGTAGACGGCTGGAGCAGAAGACGCACGGCGAATCGTTGTTCACAATACCCAGGTTTTTGGCTCAAGATGCCCCCATGGACGCGATCACCACGTTTTCGAGCGACAAGGAATCCCTCTACGAGGTTCTGAAGGCAATCTCGGTCGGTCGGTACCAGTTACCGGAATTCCAGCGTGGGTGGGTGTGGGATGACGCCCACATCGTGAGCCTTCTGGCCAGCGTCTCTCTGTCCTACCCGATCGGTGCGGTGATGATGCTGGAAAACGGAAACCCCGCCGTGCGATTCAAGCCCCGGCTCGTCGAGGGCGTCGAGTTGAATTGCGATAGAGAGCCGGAGCGGTTCATCTTAGACGGCCAGCAGCGTCTCACGTCCCTCTACCAGTCTTTATTCCGGCGTAAGCCCGTCAAAACGCGTGACGGGAAGAACCATTTCATTTACCGCTGGTATTACGTGGATATGGCCAAGGCCCTCGACCCCAGTCTGGATCGCGAGGAGGCGATTCGCAGCCTGCCGGAAGACAGGCGGATCAGAAGCTCCCGCGGCGAGATTCTGGAGGACTACTCGACGCCGGCGGCAGAGTTCGCCCACGGCCTCTTCCCGCTTTCGTGCGTGTTCGATTGCGCTGAATGGCGATGCAGTTTCAACGCGCATTGGGGCCACGCTCCCGACAAAACCAAGCTCTTCGACCAGTTCGAGCGGAATGTCATCAAGCGGTTCGAACAGTACCAGCTTCCCGTCATCAAGCTCCTGAAGGAAACCCCCAAAGTTGCCGTCTGCCAGGTCTTCGAGAAGGTGAACACGGGCGGCGTGTCGCTCAAGGTGTTCGAGCTGGTCACGGCTTCCTTCGCAGCGGACGGGTTCAACCTGCGGGAAGATTGGGAAGGCAGGCACGACCCTTACGGTCGCAAGGTCGTCGGGGGACGCAAAGACAAAATCCACGAGCAGAAGGTTCTGCAAGCCGTGGGTGCCGACGAGCTGCTGCAAGTGATCTCGCTTTTGACGACCTTCGACCGCAAGCAGCGCGATCCAAACGCCCCGGTCAGTTGCAAACGCAGCGATATCCTCGAGCTCTCATTGAATGATTTCAAGAAATGGGCGGACAAGGCTGTTGCCGGCTTCCTGAGCGCCGGCAAGATTCTGTACCAGCAGAAACTCTTCGCGAGCCGCGACCTGCCGTACACCACGCAACTCGTTCCGCTAGCGGCGATCCTGGCCGTATTGGGGGACAAGGCGCTGAACGATTCGATCCGCGGCAAGCTGATTCGTTGGTATTGGTGCGGGGTGTTCGGCGAGTTGTACGGCGGAGCCATCGAAAGCCGTTTCGCGCGCGACCTCGTCGAGGTCTTGAAGTGGATCCGCGAAGGAGGTCCCGAGCCATCCACGGTGGCGGAATGCAACTTCGCCCCAAACCGGCTACGCAGTCTCCGCACGCGAAACAGCGCCGCCTACAAGGGCTTGCACGCACTTCTCATGCGCGACGGCTGCCTCGACTTTCGCACGGGCGAGCCTATCGAGATGCAATCGTACTTTGACGAAGCGATTGATATTCATCACATCTTTCCTCGCGACTGGTGCCAAAAGAACGGGATCGATTTAGTCGAGCGCGACTCCATCATTAACAAGACGCCTTTGAGCTCTCGCACGAACCGTATCATCGGAGGCAACGCCCCAAGCGTCTATTTGCGCAAGCTTCGGGATGATCACGGAATCAGCGAAGATCGGCAGCGGCAGATTCTGGAATCGCATGCGATCGAACCTTCGGCGATCCTGGCCGACGATTTCCGGGCCTTCTACGACGCGCGGCGGGAAGCCCTTCTCACTCGCATCGAGCGCGCAACGGGCAAAGCGATTCCGCGAGATCTAGCCGTGACCAGCGACGAGCAGGAGGAAATCAGCGACGAGCCGGAGGAGGTTGCTCAACCCTGAGCAGCCCGGCTCTATGGACCGACTTCCCGAAGCTGCTTGAGGAGATCGAGACCCGCATCCGGCTAGGCCAAAGCCGCGCCATGCAGTCGGTCAAGGCCGACCTGGTGCGTGCGGGTGCCTTTGGCGGCCGTCAACAAAGCCTCGACGGAAACGGTTCGCCGAACGCAAACACTGCCGGAAAAGCCGGCCGCGGCAGCCGGGCGCAACACTAATTCGGTACGCCAGTTGTCTCAAACCGGTTGACACCTTCCGGGGAGCCGATCAGCTATGACTCTTACAGTCCGCTACTGTACTTGCCCGATGCCACATCGACGAACAGATAGTGAACACGCTTAGCGAAAAGGTGGTCCAGGGGTATGTGAAGTTTATTCTGGTAAGCTGATTTGATGATCGTCCGCCATTCCTGTGCCTCCTTCGGGCAGTTCTGGTTTTGCTGCGAGTCGCCCAAGAAGTAAACGAACAACAATCGGGCCGGTTGGTTAACTTTGTTCAAAAGGAAATGCAGCACGGCCAGCCGGTTGGCAACTTGGTAGTAGCGTCCCAGCCATGCCTTGGCGACCGATTGCAGGGGAGTCTTGTTCGGGTCAATTCCCATCGCCTCACGACACGAATCGAGTGCGGCTTCGATCTTCTTCAGACTCTCGCCACGAGCACCACATTCTGCGCCAGCAGTGAATTCTCCTTCGTGCGCCTTCGCCTCTACAAGCAGCCACTCGCTGCCTTGCCCCTGAATGGCGATCCGTCCAACGGCGTCCCAGCTTGGAACTCCAGCTCGATTCACTTCTCCGGGGCGACTGTCTGGCCAATACTGTTTCCACTCCTCCCCGCCGTAATCGGCAAGGAAATCAACGCTCTTAATCTCGCCATCCCCAAAGTCGGCGTTCGTGTTGAACGGATGGTCAAGCCAATCAACCGAAGTGACCTGCCGGGTGCCGTCAGGGTCAACCGTCGTCTTCACCGCATCGGTGAACACACTTCGGTGCCTGCCCATAAAGCGAAGGAGTTGCCATTCGCTGCCGTAGCCGTATCCCATTCTGCCCATCGCTAAGTCCTCCAGTATTTCGTCCTCCGGAACGCAACGTCTCAACCGGTTTGAGACAACTGCGGTACGCAATTAGTGTCGCGCGGTACTTGGAGCAGTAGTTGTAACATGCGGCGTTGCGGGCCGGCGGGGGGATGCTTCGGCTCAGGGCATGGCCACGGCGTCGCTCGGCGCCGCCCGGAGGCCGATCGCCAGCCAGCCGTCGTCCATTTGAATGCTCGCCACGGTGAGCGGACCGGCCGCCGCCCAATCGCCTTCCAGTTCGACCGGCTCGAGGGCGATTTCCGGCCGGAAGATCTTGCCGAAGCGTCGCTCCAAGAGCCGCCGCAGGGTCTGTTGGCTGACCGAGAGATGGTCCTTTTGTGGGTCGAAATCGGGCGGGAAGGCGGTCGGCTCTGCCTCGCGGAGGAGGACGAAGCCGGCGTCTCGCCGTTCCAAGCGGTAGGCCGCCGTCACGTCCATGGCGGCATAGCGGCGATCCCCCTTCTCGTAGGCCTCCCCGCGGAATTGCACGACCGCCCGGCCGTCGTCGAACCGCACCGTGATGGGTCGCGCCGGGGGGAACTGCACGGCCCAGGGTTCCGAGTCTTCCGATTCCAATTCCGGCGGGAGTCTGCCGAGGAGATCGGTGACGATTTCGCGGAAACGTTCTTCCCGGAGGAACATGCCCGCCAAGGCCCCTTCGGCCATGTTGTTGAAGAACGTCTGGTGAAGCCGTACAGTGAGGTCGCCGGCGGGGGGTGCGGGCGGTTCGCCTGCCGCCGCCAGGGCGAACGGCCCACCGCGGCGGGCTTCCACTCGCAGGGCCTGTTCGTCGGTACGGAAGTCGAGGACCTCGGGGAACAGGTCGCGATCCAGCAGCGGCCGACGAAACCGCTCCTCGAAGGCCGTCCGCAATTCGTTCAAGCGTTCGTCCGCCTCGCGGTCGATGCGGCGATTGAGACGGAACTCCGCCCGGCGGGAGGCCTCCCACTCCGCCGCCGGCTTCTGCTTGAAGGTCCGTTTCCAGGCGATCTTCTCCACGCAATTGCCGCGGCAGGTCACGTCCACGTCCTGGATTTTGGTGCGGGTGCGGGCGTCCGCGTCGGCGGGAAGGATCTCGACTCCCGCGGCGGAGATGCGGACCACTTTCCGTGCGGTGAAGGGCGTGTCTCCTTGGGAATAGATGCGTGCCGGACCGTTGTAGCCGACGGTGTCGGCCGCGATCGAGCCGGTGACTTCGATCGCCAGTTCGGCGCGGTCCGAGGCGGGCAAGAGTCGCAGCGTGCGGCGGCCCACGATGTGCCCCGTGCCGCGGACGTCCGTGCCCAGGATGATCTCGCGTACCGGCTCGGTCGTGTCCACCGGCTTCGTAAAGCCCTTCGCCAAGAGGTCGGCCGACACCTCCACGAATAGGTTGGATTGTCCGAACTCCCGTTCCACGGTCGCCACGACCTGTCGTCCGCGGTCCATCAGGTCCAGCCATTCCAAGACGGCTTGGATGCGACCGGCAACGGCGGGGTCGTGCGATTCCCGATAGGCCTGAATCAGCGGGGGCAACTCATCGAGGGCCTGACCCAGCTTTTCCGGCAGCGAGGCGTCGTCCACGGCGCGGGAGCGGACGATGAACTGACGCAGGGCGCGGCGGACCTCGACGAAGCAGGCGAGTTTCAAGCCCTCGTGACCCGCCGCGAACTTCGCGTACACGGCCCCCAACGTCTCCAGGGAGGGACCGGCAGGCTTCTTCAGTTCGGCGGCCAGTTCGTCCAGCCGCAGGTATTTTCGCCAGTTGTCGCCCTGCCCCTTGTCGCGGTCGAGGCGGGCTTGCAGCCGGTCCACGGCCTCGATCAAACGTTGTTTGGCCGCCGACACGTCGCTTGC
>JAAZNR010000541.1 GCA_012798155.1 Thermogutta sp.
CCGTGGAGCACCTTGCCCGGATGACGGGTCTGGCGGAACTCAGCCTGGGCAAGACCGGCGTCACGCAAGCCGGCGCGGCGAAACTCCGAGAGGCCCTGCCGGACTGCAAGATCAAGCTCTGACGGCAAACAAAGCGCGGGAATCGCAGATAGCATTTGCCAACGCTTGCGCCGACGGCATACGCCGGGACGGTTCCGAACGATGTCACGAACGACGCGATAGCGCGAGCCTCTAGTGCTTTGTGACAGCTTAAATTTCGGATTAGCCGACGTGCGAGCTTGTGAGCACGTCCCGGTAGATTCCGCAAAACGCCCCTATGCCAATCCCCATTTTTAGCTGTGACAAAGCACTAGCGTGAGCTAGCGGTGGAGCGCTACCCACGATCACAAGGTTCACGCGGCATCTCCACCGCCGGCTTACGCGGGTGGCTCGTGCTTGTGCTAGGAAGATGGCGTCGCGACCGGGTAGCTGGGGTCGTAGCGCAGCGCAGCCCCCAGACGCCCGGCGCCTATGCGCGGTTTCCACCGGCGGCTGGGAGGCGCAATCCGCGCTACGATCGGCGCCGCCTTGCGCGCGGTTGGGTTCGCCGCGGTTCTCGGCTACAATGGGGTAAAGTCGTCTCCCGTCCGGCTGTGGGCGGCGGCCCACCCCGACGAGTCCGGCGGCGGGAGACCGGCCGGCGAAGGGAGCATGCGCATCATGACGGGTCGAGAGCGCGTCCTGGCGGCGCTGGAGCATCGTCAACCGGATCGGGTGCCGATTGATTTCGGCGGGCATCGCTCGTCGGGAATCGCGGCCATCGCCTACGCCAAGCTGCGGCGGCATCTGGGACTTCCTGAGCGTCCGATCCGCGTCTATGACCCGATCCAGCAACTGGCCGTCATCGATAACGACGTCTTGGATCGCTTTCAGGTCGATACGATCGAGCTGGGCCGGGCCTTCGCCCAGCAAGACGAGCATTGGGTGGATTGGGTCCTTCCCGACGGCACGCCGTGCCAAATGCCCCGCTGGGCCGCTCCCGAACGCGGCAACGGGGAATGGCTGCTCCGCGGGCCTACCGGCAAGGTCCTGGGGCGGATGCCCGACGGGGCCCTGTACTTCGAACAGTGCTACTGGCCGTTCCTGGAACGGGACGATCCGGATCGCGCGGCGGAGGCCTTGCAGGACACCATGTGGGGCGGCATCGCCTCGCCGCCGGGACCGCTCGCCGCCGGACCGGAGGGGACGCAGCGGCTTCGGGAAGGGGCTCGGCGGCTCCGGGAAAGCAGCGATCGCGCCGTGATCGGCCTGTTCGGCGGCAATCTCCTGGAGTCCGGCCAATTCCTCTATCGCAACGACAACTTCTACATGCTCTTGGCCGGCGATCCCGAGCGGGCTGAACGGGTGCTCGACAACCTCACCCAAAGCCACCTCCAAAACCTCGAAGTCTTCCTGGGGGCGGTGGGACCCTATATCGACGTCATCGCTTTCGGCGACGATTTGGGCATGCAGAGCGGCCCGCAGATTTCCCCGCGGATGTACCGCCGGCTGTTCAAGCCGCGGCACGCCGCGATGTGGCGCCGGGCCAAGGAACTGGCTCCCGTCAAGGTGATGCTGCACTGCTGCGGCGGCGTGCGGGAACTGCTCGACGACCTGATCGACGCCGGGCTGGACGCCGTCAACCCCGTGCAGATCTCCTGCAAGGGGATGGACGCCGCCGGCTTGAAACACGATTTCGGCCCGCGGATCACGTTTTGGGGCGGGGGATGCGATACCCATCGCGTGCTCTCCTTCGGCACGCCCGACGAGGTCCGCGAACACGTCCTGGGCCAATTGGCGATTCTGGCACCGGGCGGAGGCTTCGTCTTCCAGCAGGTTCACAACATTCTGGCCGACGTGCCGCCTCGCAATATCGAGGCCATGTTCGACGCGGTCTTGGAGTTCCGCTACTCGGCGGCCGATTCCGCCGCATCCCGATGAGCATCGCGCGAGGGCTTGCATCGTGCCGTACGAAGTGGAGTTGAAATACCCCGTCAACGACGCCGCGGACTTGGAGTCCAGGATCGAGGCCTTGGAGCCGGAGCGGACGATGGTGCGGGAAGAGTTCGACGTCTACTTTTCGCACCCCGCCCGGGACTTCAGTCAAACCGACGAGGCCCTCCGCATGCGCCGCGTGGGCCAGCGGTGTTCGCTGACCTACAAAGGGCCGAAGATCGATACGACCAGCAAGACGCGGCGGGAAATCGACCTCTCGCTGCCGCCCGGCCTGCGGATGTTCGACGAATGGGCCGAATTGCTGTCGGCGCTGGGCTTCCAGCCGGTGGCCGAGGTCAAGAAGCTGCGTCGTAAGCTGTGGATCAAATGGCGGGAATTGCCGGTGGAAATCTCGCTCGATCATGTCGAGGGTGTGGGGCGGTTCGTGGAGTTGGAGACCTTGGCGGAAGAAGAAGACGTGCCCGCCGCCCGGGCCAAGCTGGAGGAATTGGCGGCCTACCTGGGACTGAAAAACTCGGAGCGCCGCAGCTATTTGGAGCTGCTTCTGGAAAGGCGTCGCCGGCGCGGCGACTAGCCGGGGACCGGGGCGCCGGCCCGGAACGGGTTGATCCGCCGGGCGCGGCAGCCCGCCCGCGCCTCGTGAGATACGATGAGCGACCGCCGGCGGGATGTCCACACCGGAGCCGCGGACTATCTACCAGCCGGTGGTCCAAGCCGGCGGGTGTTTCGCGCAACACGATTTCCACCGCGCAAACCGGAGCCGCCGGCGTAAGCTGGTGATGGCAGCACTGCGTGAACGTTGCAATCGCGGGTAGCGCTCCACCGCTAGCTCACGCTAGCGGTTCGCGCTCACGCGTCATGCCTTACGTTGTCGCTCTGCATCCGTTCTGCGAGCCGTCGGCGGAGGAAAGACGCGGACGGTCTTCATCGACTCCCGCGGCGAGAGTGGGTAAAATGGTAATTTCTCCGCCGTGGCCCTGTCGTTTTTGGCGGAGATCCGCCGCGCGGCAAGGCGGACCTCGTACTGCGGGGGGCGGAGCGAACCGTGCCACGACCGCAGTTGTCTTAACACACTTGCGAACCGCTTTGGCATATCCTGATAAACCCGAGAGCAGGTAAGGAGCCGTGATGAGTGAGCCGACGTCGCCCTCGACGGCATCGGAAAAGGCCGGGCCCTCGGCCGGCGAAGGGCCGGACTTCAACAAGGGAGGCGGCATTCTGCCCGCCGTTGCCCAAGACGCCCAAACCGGCGAAGTGCTGATGCTGGCCTACATGAACGCCGAGAGCTACGCGGAGACGTTGGCCACCGGCCGGGCCGTCTATTTCAGCCGCAGCCGCAAGCGATTGTGGCGGAAAGGCGAGGAAAGCGGCAACGTCCAACTCGTCCGCGAGATTCGTATCGACTGCGACGGCGACGCCATCCTGCTGAAAGTGGAGCAGGTGGGCGGGGCGGCCTGCCACACCGGTCATCGCTCGTGCTTTTACCGCCGGGTGACGGAACGGGGTCTGGAGGTAATGGGAACGCCCGTCTTCGACCCCAGCCAAGTGTACGGTAAAAAAGGCGGGTGAACCTCCCGCCGCATGCGGCGCGAATTCGGGCCGCGCGCCGTGATGCGGCCTCGCCGCCCGGCGTGAAAGCGGCGGTCGTGGAATCCGCAGGCCTGAAGCGGAGGTCGGTAGTCGCGTTCCTGCTACGTTGTCCTTAAAGCTATACGTATAGGATCCGTATACGCGGATCTTAAGCGGGACCGAAACCCGCGAATGCACGCGAATTTTCGCGAATAGGGGGTATGGACGACTTTCGGAATCATGGGAGTTTTACGCCGTAGACCGCCGACCGTTCACTTAGGGCATGACCCTAGTAATCCAGGCTCGCGGCCGGAGACTTCGAGATCGAGGTGTGGCATGACCACCGGTAGCACAGTGGCATGACCACCGATGGCAGAATTGTACAGCGTGTCCGATGATGGATTCACGGGTGTGACCGTGTCTGCGAGACGTTACTCAGATTCGAAGGATTCCGGGAACTC
>JAAZNR010000542.1 GCA_012798155.1 Thermogutta sp.
GTTGGGCGCCTGGGGAACGCCCCGGCTGAGCAAATATGTGGCTGGCTGGGGACTATCCGGGTGGCTGGGGTCGAAGCGGAGCGCAGCCCCCAGACAGCCGTGTTCCCGTCGCACCCACCACCAACTTACGCCGGCGGCTCGTTTTACTCCCATTGCGCCATCACGCGCCGGTTCCAGCGTCAAACGACGCCCTGGGCCATCATGGCGTCGGCGACCTTCACGAAGCCCGCGATGTTGGCCCCGGTCACGTAATCGATATATTCGCCCTTCCGCCCGTATTCCGTGCACGACTCGTGGATGCGGACCATGATGTCCTTCAGCCGGGCATCGACCTCTTCGCGGGACCAGAACTGCCGCATGGAGTTTTGGGTCATCTCCAAGCCGCTGACCGCCACCCCGCCCGCGTTCGAGGCCTTGCCCGGCGCGTAGAGAATCTTCGCTTCCTGGAAGACCTTCACGGCGTCCAGCGTGGAAGGCATGTTCGCCCCTTCGCCCACGCAGAAGCAGCCGTTCTTGAGCAGGGTTCGGGCGTCCTGCTCGTCGATCTCGTTTTGCGTGGCGCACGGCAAGGCCACGTCGCAGGGGAACTGCCAGGGCCGAGCGCCCGCGAAGTATTGCAGGCCCGTCTCCTCGGCGAAGACCTTGATCCGGGCACGGCGGACATTCTTGATGTCCATCAGCAGATTCAACTGCTGGGCAGTGAAGCCCTTGGGGTTATAGACGCTGCCCTCGGAGTCGGAGAAGCTGACGACTTGGGCGCCGTAGGACATCGCCCGCTCGGCCGCGTACTGGGCCACGTTGCCGGACCCGGAAATCGTTACCCGCAACCCTTCCAGCGAACGCCCGCGCGTCTTCAGCATTTCCTGGACGAAATAGATCAAGCCGTAGCCGGTGGCCTCGGGGCGAATCAGGCTGCCGCCGTAGCTCACGCCCTTGCCCGTCAGGGTCCCGCTGAATTCGTTCCGCAACTTGCGATACATGCCGAAGAGGTAGCCGATCTCGCGGCCGCCCACGCCGATGTCGCCCGCCGGCACGTCCAAATCCGGGCCGATGTGGCGGAACAACTCCGACATGAAGGCCTGGCAGAACCGCATCACCTCGTCGTCGCTGCGTCCCTTGGGATCGAAGTCCGAGCCGCCCTTGCCGCCGCCCATGGGGAGCGTGGTCAAGGAATTCTTGAAGACCTGCTCGAAGGCCAGAAACTTCAAGATGCCCAAATTGACCGAGGGGTGAAACCGCAAGCCGCCCTTGTAGGGGCCGATCGCGCTATTCATCTGCACGCGGAAGCCCCGGTTGACGTGGACGCGGCCCTGATCGTCCACCCACGACACGCGGAAGTGGATGACCCGCTCCGGCTCCACCATCCGCTCCAGCAAGGCCCGCTCCTTGTACTTGGGATTCTGTTCCAGGAACGGCCACAGGCTCTCGAAGACCTCCGTCACCGCCTGATGGAACTCGGGCTGGCCGGGGTCCCGCGCCAACACCTTTTCGAGGAATTGCTGGAGCGACGTGTACGTGGCTGGATCGGTCATGGGTCTCTCTCCGAAAGTAA
>JAAZNR010000543.1 GCA_012798155.1 Thermogutta sp.
CCACCCGGCCGGCGGTGGAAGCTGGGTAGCGCCGAAACACCTCCGGCTTACGCCGGAGGCTCCAAGGGAAAACGGATGGTGAATTCCAGAGCCGCCGGCGTGAGCTGGTGGTGGGATTGCCCAGAAACACGAGCCACCAGCGTAAGCTGGTGGTGAAAGCAGCGCGAACACGAGGCGTCTGGGGGCTACGCTCCGCTACGACCCCGGCCACCCGGCCATTTTTCTCGGCCACCCGGCCGGCGGGATTGCTTCCGTACAACAAAAAAGGATTGCTTCCGTATAATAAAAAGCGGTGAACGTTACCGCCCCGCGGAGATGGGGGGCGGCTTCGAATTCGGCAGGTCATCCAAGACAATTCCCCGATGCCTTCATCGGTCGTCTTACAATCGCTGGAACCTTTGACGCGGCAGGCCCTGATCGACCGGCTGCGGGAGGAGGACCCCGCGCGGCTGGAGGAGTTGTGGCAGGCCGCCGATGCGGTCCGGCAGGCTTACGTCGGGGGCGAGGTCCACCTCCGCGGGCTGATCGAGATATCGAATTACTGCATTCGGCTGTGTGCGTACTGCGGGCTGCGGGCACCGAATACGGAACTGACGCGATACCGGATGAGCGAGGAGGAAATCCTGGCTTGTGCCCGGCAAGCCCATGCCATGGGTTACGGCACCGTGGTGTTGCAGGCCGGCGAAGACCCGATGCTCAGCCGCGAGATGATCGCCCGGCTGGTGCGGCGGATCAAGGAGTCGCTTCCGTTGGCGGTCACGCTCAGTTTGGGGGAACGCGGTGCCGAGGATTGGGCGGCCTGGAGGGAGGCCGGCGCCGATCGCTACCTGTTGCGTTTCGAGACCTCCAATCCCCATCTGTACCGGAAGTACCATCCGCCCAAGGGCGAAGAGCGGGAAACGCGGATCGAGATGTTGCGGCGGCTGCGGGCATTGGGCTACGAGATCGGCGGCGGCGTGATGATCGGCATCCCCGGCCAGACCTACGCCGATTTGGCCGACGACCTGCTGATGTTCCGCGAATTGGACCTGGACATGGTCGGGTTGGGGCCTTTCATCCTGCATCCCCGTACGCCCTTGGCCGACCCGGACTTCCGCGTCCTGGTCCCCGACGGCGAGCAGGTGCCCCCCAACGAGCTGATGACCTACAAGACCATCGCCTTGACGCGGCTGTTGTGCCCTCGGGCGAACATCCCCAGCACGACCGCCCTGGCGACGCTGAATCGCGGGCAAGGCCGGGAATTGGGGCTGGTCCGCGGGGCGAACGTCGTGATGCCGAACCTGACGCCGCCCCGATATCGCGCGTATTACGAAATCTATCCGAACAAGGTCTGCATTCAGGAGTCGGCCGAGGCCTGCCACGCCTGCCTGCGTTCGCGGATCGAGGGCTTGGGGCGTCCGATCGGTCGCGGGCAGGGGGCATCGCCGAATTACCTGGCGCGAACGGGCGGTGCCGGCGGCGATTCCTCCGCCTGAGGGCGCGCGGTCGTCCGGCCGTTACGGCCGGCCCGCCGAATGCGGCAGCTTCCCGACCCTTAATTTTACTACGCAGGATAAGAAGCTGGGCACACCGGGGTACGCAGCTTGTGAGTCTGCGTAAGATCGGTAAGCCGGTTGCAGGGATCCTGCGCAGTAAAATTAAATGACTTGCTCTTAAATGAATTGAGGTTGCTTGACCATGTCTTCTTCCACGCTCCATGGGCGACTCAGCGGCAGCGCCGCGGATTTCATCGACGATGCGAAGCTGCACGGTCTTTTGGCGCAACCGGCCGAGCCGGGACGGGTCCGCGAAGTCATCGCCAAGAGCCTGAACAAGGAGGCCTTGACGGCGGAAGAGACGGCCGCCCTATTGGCCGCCGAGGACCCCGGCCTGATCGCCGAGATTTTCGAGGCCGCGCGGCGCTTGAAGCGGGAC
>JAAZNR010000544.1 GCA_012798155.1 Thermogutta sp.
CGGGACTACGCCGCGTCAGCTCGCGGAGCCGATTCAGCGCCGATTCGAGTGACGCCGCATCCGCCTTTCGTACCAAAAGGAGCACCATCGCCTCTTGGATGTCGCCGCGGTCGGGCAGTTGCTCGGCCAATTCTGCGTAGGTTTGCAAAGCGGCGTCCAGCCGGCCTGCAATGGTCAACCACCGTGCCCGGTCCTCCAAAAACGTTTGTTGCTCCGCCGGTTTCCACGCTTGCCGCGAAGCCTCTATGCCGTCCGTCAGACCCAAGAGGAACTCGGCCAGCTTGCGTTTCAAAGTCTCGTCCGTGATCGCCCGAAGCACGGAGTCACCGCTTTGTGCCAGCCGTCGCAAAGTGTCCGCGTCCCAATCAGCGGTATTCAACTGCGGCACCGTTGATTCTCCCGACATGATCCGCGCGACCGCGTGCAAGCAAAGGATGTCGGCATACTCTTGTTGGGGCACCTGGGCCGCTTCCGCCTCCTGGATCGCTTTCGCAAGCTCGGACGCGGCCTGCTCCGCCGGCAAATGGAACTCCAGACGCATTTGTGCCGAAAGCCGGACGGCTTCGCGGACGGCGGGATCGCGAATGGCCAGGTTGCCCGACTCGGATTGCCGCACCTGCCGGACCCAGGCGTCCAGCCGGTCGGCCGCTTCCGCGACCTCGGCGGCGGGGTTCTTCCCGGCGGCTCTCAGAGATTGATAATACCCGTTCACGCAGCGGCCGAAGCCGGCCATCGCCGACAAACGCCGAGTTCGGTCGGCCTCCTCTTGAGGCTCCGTCGGGCTGGGCGAAGCAAGCACGAGCTTCCAGTATTCCTCTGCCGCCCGTTGCGGCTTTCCCGACAGCTCGAGCGATTGCGCCAGGCGGAGACGCAATTCCCGGCTTTGAGGGTGATCGGGGTAGCGATCCAAAAAAGCACGAATCCGCGAGGCGAAAACGTCGAGGTACGATTTGGGATCGGACTGAACCAGTTGTGCGAGGTGATGGATCGCCATCACGTCCGCTTGCGCCGACTGCGGTTGGTCGCCGAATCGGTCGGCCAGCTCCGCGAATCGACGATAGGCCGCCGCGTGGTCGCCGCGAGCGCTTGCTATGGCGGCGGCCGTCAATCCGAAACGGAAGGCGTCCGCTGCGGCGCCCTTGCGGAGTGCGGCCGCTCGCGCCTGATCATAGCCCGCCAGGGCCTCTTCGATGCGTCCTGCGCGAAAGGCATTCTCCGCCGCGACGGCGATCATCGCATAGTCTTCTCCCAGGGCCGGTCCGCCGCGGCCGGCGATGAACAGCTCGGCCCGGCGTACCCAATAGGGATCAGCGGTCTTGCGAAGGATGTCGAGCATCTCCACGATCTCGAGATTCCACGGTTCCGTGGGCCGGCCTTCCTTTTCCGCCCAATTCCGCAGCGTCCAGTAGGTTTCCAGCAGGGCGAAATCGTAGGCGGCAAGCGTCTCGCCGCCCGCCTCACGGCCCAGCGAAAGAATTCGTTCCACGGCCGCCCGGTCCTCGGCATCCAAAGCCAATCGAAGCGATTCGGCCCGCACCCGAAGCACGCCTTGCGACGACAGCGAGGCCTCATCGATCGTTGCCAAGGCGGCCCGCGCCGATTCCCACTGCCGCAACAGACGGCAGGCTCGTGCCAAAGCCAGTCGGGAGTCGAGCGCCAAAGGATGCCCTTCGGGAAGCTGCGACAGGATTCGCAATCGCCGTTGCGACTCGGCCAATGCGGCGGCACGATCCGGGCCGTCTTCCGGAAAGGTCAACGCCAACTCCATTTCGGCCGCGGCCAACTGAAACTGGACGCTTTTCTCGAATCCCAGCCAGTCTCTTTCACTCCACGCATCGCCGGTCGAAGGCGTTCGCCCTCGCGCGGAAACCCCTTGCAGTTTCTCCGCGATCGTCTTCTCCAAGTCTCGCAGGTCACGGATGGCCTCTCGCAAAGGCGCGCGCGCCGCCTCGAAAGCTCGGCTCTGATCGCCGTCCCGGGACGGCTCCGGCCGGCCGAACAGCTCCTGTTCCTCTCGAAGCAATCGCCCCTGAGAAATCCGCAGTACGGCGAACTGCAGCGCAACCAAATACGAGTCATCACCGGCCGGTTCGGAGGCCGAGAATTCCCCGGCCGTCCGGGCGGCCAGTTGCCAAAGCTCGTCGCGCCGAGGCGGCGGTACGGACTCCGCATGGTCCCTCAGGCAGATGAGGTACTGCACGAGCAGCAAGACCCGCCTTCGCCGGGGA
>JAAZNR010000545.1 GCA_012798155.1 Thermogutta sp.
CGGCGGACCATTGTTTCGGCCTACTGAGCAGACAAACCGCGGGTTCCGGCCTACTTTTCGCTTGACTCACTACCGTCGGGTGGTATGTCATCGTCCACGTCCTCGTCATCACCCTGATCGTCGGCGTCCGGCTCAGCCTCGCCTTGCTCCAGCCGTCGGCGAATCTCGCGTAGCTCCGGCGCGTGAATCACCTCGTCGCTCTCGCTCGCCGCCAGCAGGTTCACCGCCTTGTCCAGAACGGGATCAACGCCGGCCAGGTCCGCCGCGAGAACGTCGCTCAATCGCGGTGCAGGGTCGCCGACCAGGTAGCGGCTCAACCACTCGCGAGCGTGGCGATTGCCGGCCAACGCCTCGGCGACCGCTTGGTTGACGATTTCCCGCCATATCTCAACCGGCACCGCGTCGCGAACGGCCGCCAGGTAGGTCACCTCGGTTTGCCATCGCGGTCGTCCGGGTCCGCCGGGGTTCCCGACCGCGAACCGTCCTCGCGGGTCGCGCCCACCTCGATCACTCATTCGCCGGTTTCCTTTGCCAGTCGCTCTAGGATCAACCGCCTAACCGGTCCGTGCAGCACCGCCAGCGCGTCCTCGTCGCTCATGTTCGCGATCATCCGAGCCAATCGTGGTGCGACGCTCTGCCACTCGCAGGCGATCAGCGTGGCCAGCGTCGGCCGCCGTTCGCCGGATTCCGCTTCAGCCAGCCAGCGTGCGGCCGTCCGCGATCCAGCAATCGCAAGATCGGCAGCAACCCGCAACGCCTCTCGCTCCAACGCTTTTTGACGCTTCCGCATTGCATAAGTCCCGTTTCTCGGCCGATTAAACCGTCATAACTATCCCGCCGACGGGTGGATTTCGACGTATTGGCCTCTAGCTCGCGTTGTCTTGTGTTTCTCGGTCGTCATGGCTCTTTGCTCATCGTAGGCTCTTCCGTCGCACGGACGGGGCCGTTTTGGCGACGGGTTCTTCGGCGGTTAGGCGTTGCCATAGCTTAAGTGCCTCGATATGCCACTTTTGCGGCTGGATTCGTAGGCGTTGGCAGGTTTCGACCAAAAGCTGAACGGCCGCGTCGTGGTACCGCTCGAACATCGCGTATAGCTTTGGGAAGTTCGTCCCTTCGTGCGATGTCCCGACGGGAATCAGCGCGTAGCCTACGGCGTTCTCGGACGGTTCCAGTTTGATTTCGTAGCCGGCGAGCCATAGTGCGTGCAGCAGCCTACGGCCTCCGGCTCGATCCCCGCGCAGTTCTTCCGACGTGGGGACGTGCTCAGCCTCGACCAGGCGGGACCGTAGGATTTCGCCGGCAAGCCGCACGTCCTCGGGTTCCGCAGTCCGCACGAAGTCTTTCCAGCCGTCCTCGTCGCTCGGCGTCCAGTTGTCGCGGAGTAGCTCGAATCTGGGAAAGCCAAGCCGTCGGGCTAGCTCAAGGACGGATTCCGCGGCTACGAGGGCCAGTAGCTCCGGCTTGTTCCGCCGAATCTCGGATCGCAAGTCGTCGTTCAGGCCGTCGCCGCGCACCAATAGGCGGTCCCCGTCAACCCGCAGCTCGCAGCCGGCCGACCGTAGGCTGTCAAGTAATGCTTTGGCATTCATCGGTCAAAACTCCTCCCATGCGACGTCCGCCTCCGCAGCCAACTCCGCGTTCACGTCCGCCAGGGGATCGCCTCCACCGTCTGCCGTGGCGTCCCCCGCCGCCAGGGTTGCCGTAGGTTGTCCGGCCACGTCGTCGGTGCTACCACCATCGGGTGGCGTAGGGTTTTGTGGTTCGGGGTCGCACGATGCTATCGTGCCAGGTTTCCCTAGAACCTTGGCATCTTGGCATCTTGGCACGATAGGCGTTTCGACTACCGTCGGCGTGCTATCGTGCCAAGTTTCCGGTGCGACGCCAGACTCACAAACCCCGTTGTTTTCGCTATCGTGCCAAGTTTCTGCTATCGTGCCAGGTTTTTCTGTATTTAGGGAATCTTGGCACGTGCTATCTCGAAACTTGGCATCATAGGCGGCGTCGGGCAGCGACCACAGCCATTTCCCCCCGAACTCCGTCCGATAGGGGGTGATGCTTAGCTCATCTTTGGCGCGGTGAATCGTTCGCCACGTGAAGCCGGCCAGCTTGGCTTCCTCTTTGATACTCTCAGCCTCCAACGGACCGTTCGCGAGTAGTTGGGCCAGCCACTCCGTCGCACGATTCCGGGTTTCCGGTTCC
>JAAZNR010000057.1 GCA_012798155.1 Thermogutta sp.
GCCAAGGAGTCGGCGGAAGTGGCGATGCGGTTTCAAGCCTGGAGTCAGGTCGAGGTCGTGGAGGCGGTCGAACACGGTGCCCGGGTGAAGAAGGGCGACGTCCTGGTCCGTTTTAAGCCCGACGACTTGGATCGCGCCATCGGCGATCAAAAGCGTTCGCTGGAAGCCGCGCGGCGGTCTCTCAAGGATAGCGAGGAGCTGCTCGCCATCATGGAAAAGTCGGTGCCCTTCGATCTGGAGTCGCTCCAAATCGGTTTGCAGCAGACCGAACAGGACGCCAAGCGGTACTTCGAGGTCGAGCGGGAATTGCTGGTGCGGAGCTACGAGATGTCGCTCCGCAGTGCCAAGGAGTCGCTTGATTACGATCGCGCGGAGTTGGAGCAATTGGAAAAGATGTACAAGGCGGACGACCTGACGGAGGAGACGGAGGAGCTGATCCTTCGCCGGCAGCGATTCGCCGTGGAACGGGCCGAGCTGAGCTTTCTGCTCGCGCAGGACCGGCACGAGCGGCTGATGAAAATCGACTTGCCACGCCAGGACGAGGAAATGAAGCGCGATTTGGAGCGAGTGCGGCTCCTTGCCGCCCGGTCCCGCATCAGTTTGCCCGCCATGCTGGTCGAGCAGCGCCGGGCCGTGGAGCAGCAGAAGATCGACTTGGAGCGGGCGGAGGAGAGGTTGGCGAAGTTGGAGGCCGACCGCAAGCTCTTGGATTGCCGCGCCCCCTGCGATGGCATCGCCTATTACGGCGCGTTCAATCGCGGTGAGTGGAGTGGGGCCTCCACGCTGCAAAGCAAGTTGAAGCCCGGCGGGAGCGTCTCCAAGAACGACGTCCTCTTCACCATCGTGCAGTTGCCGGTGGAGAAGATCACGTTCACCGTGGGCGAGGCCGACATCCGCTGGGTGGAGGCCGGACTCGAGTGCACGATCGAACCCAAGGCCGCGCCGCGGGCCTATCTGCCCATCGTCGTCACGCAAGTCGCCGATATCCCCATCGCGGCCGACAAGTTCGAGGTGACCGCCGAAGTGACGATGCCGAAACGTCCGCTGGGAGTGGTTCCCGGCATGACCGGCACCGCGCGGTTCTTGGTGTACGCCAGGAAGGACGCCGTGTTGGTCCCCTCCAAGGCCGTTTTTACCGAGGAATTGGACCCCGCCCAGCGCTACGTCTGGGTCAAGGGTGAGGGAGACCGCGCGGAAAAGCGGCCGGTCGAGGTCGGCGAGTCGGCCGGCGAATCGTCGGAGATTCTCGACGGCTTGCGCGAGGGCGAGGTCGTCTTTCTGGAAAAGCCCAAGTCGGAAGAGTGAAAACGGCGTGTAACCGTTCACGGGTCGGCGGCAGGCCCGTGAACGGCTTTGGGAAATGAAAAGGAAACGCAAAGACGCAGAGAACACAGAGTTGCGGCTACCTATTCTTCTTTCTCCGCGCCCTCTGCGCCCTCTGCGTTTCAAAGACAGACCGGGCAGGCCCGTGAACGGGTACAACGGCGTGACGGTCCGCGGGCCGGCGGGCGCGGCGGAGTGGGCGGTCCGGATCGGCTGGGGCCGCCGAGGGCGTTTCGCTCTTTGGGAGAATCAGTGGTGAGCGTTTTGAGCATGAGACGGGCATTGCCGGCGGCCGCCGCGGTGGGGCTTGTCGCGATCTGGGTCGGAGCGGTCCGCTGGGCGGAGGGGGTTTCTCCGGAGATTGCTCCGCAGGCCCCCAGCCATCCCACGCCGAATCCCCTGGCGGTGGAAGGCCCCCGACCGCCCGACGCCGAGAAGCCCCCCGGCGAGGCCGTCACCGCCGCCTTGCGCCGGGGCGTGGATTTTCTCCTCTTGCGGCAGAACCGCGACGGCTCGTGGGGGTCCGCCCGAAATACCAAGGGGCTGAACATCTACGCCCCGGTGCCCGGCGCGCACCAGGGATTCCGCGCGGCGACGACCTCGCTCTGCATCTCGGCCCTGATCGAGAGCGGCGACGATCGGCCGGAAGTGGCGGAAGCCGTCGATCGCGGCGAGGCCTGGTTGCGGGAAAACCTGCCCCGGGTGCGACGGGCGACCCCCGACGCCATCTACAACAATTGGGCCCACGCCTACTCCTTGCAAGCCCTGGCCCGGCTGGTGATTCGGCACGAGGGCGACCCGCAACGCCAAGAGGCCCTCCGCGAGTTGATGCGGGGCCAGCTCGATCGATTGACCCGCTACGAATGCGTGGACGGCGGTTGGGCCTACTACGATTTCGATTTCGGCACGCAAAAGCCCGCCGGCTCGACCATCAGTTTCGTCACGGCCACGGTCTTGACGGCCTTTCACGAGGCCCGAGCAGTGGGGCTGGAAATCCCCTCCTGCCTGGTGGATCGCGCCAAGGCCTCCATCCTTCGCCAGCGCAAGCCGGACTTCACCTACTGTTACGGCGAATACCTCAAGTACCTGCCGATGCATCCCGTCAATCAGCCGGGCGGGAGCCTGGGACGCAGCCAGGCGTGCAACCTGGCGATGCGGCTGTGGGGCGACCAGGCCGTCACCGACGAGATCGTCAAGAATTGGCTGGATCGCCTTGTCGCCCGCAACGGCTGGCTCGATATGGGCCGCAAACGACCGATTCCCCACGAGTCCTGGTTCGCCGTGGCGGGCTACTTCTACTATTACGGGCACTATTACGCGGCCCTGTGCATGGAGTTGCTCCCGCCGGAGGATCGGCCCCGCTATCAGGACCACCTGGCGACCATCCTCTTGGCTTTGCAAGAGAAGGACGGGTCGTGGTGGGACTACCCGCTCTACGATTACCACCAGCAGTACGGGACGGCGTTCGCGATCATGGCCCTGGTCCGTTGCCGCCGTTCTTGACCTCGGGCGGCGAAGTGTCCTCCCGCCGGTATCGCATTCGTAACGTGCCGTGGGTCCGGCAACTTGCCTCGCGGATCGCGGCGCGATACAAAACAGTCAAGGCGGGGGTTTTGGCCGAGTTGGGCCGTGCCGGTCCAAGCCCCGCGACGGGCGGCGATAGCACGACTCTTCCCGTTCCCTTTTGGGAACGGATTTCGCCTGGTCCCAGGTGGCCGATCATGGCCTTGGTAACACTCCGGATCGTCGATGGCGCGGATCGCGGGCGGGTCATCGAGAATCTTCCCACGCCGGTCACGGTGGGCAGGGAGGAAGGGAACTCGCTTCGCCTCAACGACGAGCGGGTCAGCCGCTTCCATCTCAAGATTCAGGAGGACCGCGGCCGCCTGGTGTTGACCGACTTGGACAGCACCAACGGGACCAAGGTCAACGGGGAACCGGTGCAGGTGACGATCGTCCGGCCGGGCGACGTGGTCGCCCTGGGAAAGACCGTCATCCTGATAGGGTCGCGGGAGGAAATCGCCCAGCGATTGGCCGATGTCCGCAAGGCCCAAACGGCGGCCGGCAAGGGCGCGGCGGGGCAGTCGGCCGCGGATTCGAGTTCCGCCTCCTCGTCCTGGCAAGCGGTTTCCCTGGACTTCGAGCTGGACTGGGGCGAGCAAGCCGACCAATTGGCGCCGCTGCACGAAGTGCTGCCGCCGGAGCTGCCGGAAGGACTGTCCATCGCCCAGTACGCCCAGCTCGCCGAGATTTTTCATTACATCCACTATCGCATCCGGCGGGTCGTTAGGTCGGGCGAGGTCACGGCGCACCGCGGCCACGTCAAGATCGACGAACGCCGCTGGCAGGCCTTGCTGGACCTCTACGACCGCGTGGCCGGGTACCTCAAGCAGATCGGCGAGCCGACGGAATGACCGCGGGAACGCGCGGGCCTGTGCGAGCCGGCGGGTGAAAGCGCGTGATGCAAGCATAAACGACGCACATAAGGTGTCGCCGGAAGCCGGCGGACGGAAGCGCCGCGCGTTCAACGACCGACGCGCTGCCCACCCGGCTCATCACCGCTTGGGGAGCCGACCCACCATAACGGGTTTCTTTCGCTCCCGGATCGGCGCGTTACAATCGTCGAACGGGCTTCGGCCGAGCACGAAGCATCGGCGACCGCCGCGCAGGAGCACTCGTCATGTCCAATCCGCCTTTCGTCCATTTGCATTGCCATAGCCATTACAGTTTGCTGGACGGCGCCGGGACCGTGGATCGGCTTCTGGAACGGGCACGGCAACTGTGCATGAACGCC
>JAAZNR010000546.1 GCA_012798155.1 Thermogutta sp.
TGGGACTATCCTGCTTACTGCTTTCCAATCTCAAGGGATGTCGTCATGCAACCGTTCGTCAAGCATACGGGATTGGTGGTTCCGCTCGACCGTTCCGACGTCGATACCGATCAAATCATCCCAAAACAGTTTCTCAAACGGATCGAGAGAACCGGTTTCGGGCAGTTTCTCTTCTTCGATTGGCGCTACCTGGAGGACGGCAGCCCCAATCCGGAGTTCATCCTCAATCACCCGAGGTATCGCGGGGCCACGATTCTTTTGGCGCGCCGCAATTTCGGATGCGGATCGAGCCGCGAACATGCCCCCTGGGCCTTGGCGGATTATGGATTCCGCGCGATTCTCGCCCCCAGCTTCGCGGACATCTTCTACAACAACAGTTTGAAGAACGGCCTGCTGCCCGTTCGCTTGCCCGAGGACGCCATAGACGAGCTTTTCCGGCGAGCCCAGGGCGCGGACGGATATCGCCTTACGGTGGACCTCGAGCAATGCGCGGTTTCAGACGAACGGGGATTCCACGTGCCCTTCGAGATCGACCCCTTCCGCCGGGAGTGCCTCCTGAAAGGGCTGGACGACATCGGTCTGACCCTGGAGCATGAAGAGAGGATCGCCGCCTACGAAAAGGCTCGGGGCATTGGGTAGCGCGGCCATGAATTGGGTAGCGCGGCCATGATGGGGCGATTTCTCGGCTCATTTGGATGCCGAAGCCAATCCTTCTTTGGCTTGCGGGGGACCTTGGGACGGCACGGCGGTCGGTTGCGCATCGGCGGCTCTCGCTCGGTCGCAAGGAGACGCTCGATACCGCGCCTCCCGCGGTGGATGCCGCGGTCTTGCTTTTCGCCATCCGCCGCTGAGATAGCTTGACATCCCGCTTCCGGCGATCACAATGTGGGAAAATCCGGCAAGCTATCCTTGAATACGGTGGAACAAGCCCTCGCTCACGCCGCCGATTGTCCCCATTTACCGAAGCTCCGCGGGAGGTTCTCATGCACAAAGTTCAGAACATGGGCCGCGATGTTTCGCAAGGCGACCGAAATCAGGGCGGCACGTTGTGGACCCGCCGTCGTGCCGTACGGGCGATCGGCGCCTCCGCATTATCGACCGCGTTTTTGGCACGCAGCGTCCATGCCGCGGAGCCTGCGGAACGCAAGGTGCGAATCGGCATCGTGGGCGGGCGATTCGGGGCCTCGTTCCAGTGGCACGAGCACCCGCAGTGCATCGTGGCCGGCGTGAGCGATCTTCGCCCGGAGCGAAGGGCGAATTTGCAAAAGGTCTATGGTTGCGAACGGGCCTATGAATCCTTGGAGGTCCTGCTCCGCGACGGCAAGGACATCGAGGCCGTCGGCATCTTCACGGAAGCCCCGAATCACGTTCCGCACGCGGTGGCTGCCTTGCGGGCCGGAAAACATGTGATCTCCGCCGTTCCCGCCGCCATGACACTGGAAGAGTGCGCTCTACTCGTCGATACGGTCCGCAGAACCGGTTTGACCTACATGATGGCCGAGACCGGTTTTTGGCAGCAGCATACGATTTCGGCTCGGCGTTTTTTTCAAGAAGGACGGTTCGGCAAGCTCTACGCCGCCCATTCCATGTACCGTCACGCCGGGATAGAGGCCCTGGCCGTGGAAAACGGAAAGCGGACGTGGCGTTACGGCTTTCCTCCCATCCACTATCCCACGCATTGCACCGTGCACATGATCGGCGTCACCGGCGAACGGCTGAAGGCGGTGAGCTGCACCGGCTGGGGAGACGATTCTCCTTTCCTCAAAGACAACGTGTACGCCAATCCGTTTTCGAACGAAACGGCCGAGTTCCTCACCGAGAAAGATCACTCGTTTCGGGTCGAGGTGTGGTGGTCGGGGGCACACGTCGGCGGAGAGCGGGCCGAATGGTACGGCGACCGCATGAGCTTCCTGTGCCCCAACGGTTACGGGCAGCCCGCCACCATCGTTAGAGCGAGCGAATTGAAGGAACTGGATACCGGAGGCTTCCAGCGTGCGGCGGCCAAGGTGGAAAAGTACGACATCCCGCAGTGGTGGAAGACCGACATGTTACCTGAACCGCTGCGGCACGATTCCGGCCACGAAGGCTCGCACACCTTCATTACCCATGAGTTCATCGACGCCTTGGTGAATGAGCGAAGACCGGCTGTGGATGTGTACGAGGCCGTGGCCTATACGGCGCCCGGCATCGTGGCCCATCGATCGGCGCTCCGCGGCGGCGAGCGGCTCTGGATTCCGGACTTCGGTCGGCCTGAAGATACGCCCTGCCCGAGCGGCTCCCCGTCCGCACGGCATACCCCGGCGGCTTCGCGGCGCCGTCTTTTCGGCCGGCGTTGAGCTTACTTGCGGGGCCGCGCCTTGTTTCCACGCTTGCCTCCGTGCCACTGCGAGGAATAATAGGGAGGTCCTCGGCGCCAAACCGGCAGCCGGCAGCGCCGCTGTGCCGCCGAGAGAGAAGTTGCGGAGTTTCATCCGGCTCCATTTTGGTAGCCGTTCACGGGGCTATGTCCATTCTCCCGGCGAATCCCGTGAAAATGAGGCTGTCGCCTTCGGGAGCCAATGGGGCGGATACGTTTTTCGGCCGGTAACGACTGGGTGGCTGGGGTCGTAGCGTAGCGCAGCCCCCAGACGCCTCCATCGGCCCGTGAACGGCTACCCATTTTGAAACAGGTTTCACATAATGGCGATTCCAGCGTGCAAGGTAAAATCCGTATCCGCGTTTAACCGGATCGGCCAGTTTGCTTCGCTCCTATGGGCGATTGGGGTGCTGAGTGCAGGCGTCCTGAACGGTCGCCCGGCGGCCGTTGCCGCGGAAGACGATTCGGGCCCGCTCAAGCCCGTGCCCCGGTTGGGGATGAATCTTGCCGGACCGGCCGATTGGAACACGGAATTGCCGTTCGTCGATGTGTTCCGCCTCTCCAGGCCGTGGATTAGTCAGCAGGAGGGCCAACCCTGGGGTAAAGGCCCGGCATTGGAGCTGGACGAACACGGCTGGGTCGAACGTCTTCAGCCCGGCTGCTACGCCGAAACGCTGATGTGTACCATCGACGGCGGCCGTTATCCGTCCGGCCGATACGCCATTTTGTATGAGGGCAAGGGCCGGTTGGAGTTGGCGGGGGCCGGCAAGATCGCGTCGCAAGGCCCCGGCCGAATCGTGGCCGATGTTGATGCGAGCAAGGGAGCCCTGTTCCTTAGGCTGAGGACGACAGATCCCGCCGACTATGTGCGCAACATTCGCGTCATCATGCCCGGCTTTGAAGAGTCGTTCGAGAAAGATCCATTTCATCCCGCCTTTCTTCAGCGATGGCAGGGTATGGCTTGTCTGCGTTTCATGGACTGGATGGAAACGAACAATTCCGAGATTCAGCATTGGAGTGATCGCCCCACGCCGGAATCGGCCACTTTTTGTGGCAAAGGGGTTCCGCTGGAATGGATGATCGACCTCTGCAATCGGCAGCAGGCCGATGCTTGGTTCTGCATGCCGCACTTGGCGGACGACGAGTACGTGCGCAACTTTGCCCGGATGGTCAAGGAGCGGCTTGACTCCAGGCTGAAAGTGTATATCGAGTATTCCAACGAGGTCTGGAACGGGATGTTCGAGCAGAGCCGCTGGGCGGGCCAAGAGGGCATGCGGTTGGGGTTCGCGGAAAAGCCCTGGGAGGCCGCCTGGCGTTATACCGCCCACCGCTCCGTGCAAATCTTCGCCATCTGGGAAGAGGTCTTCGGAAGCCGAGAACGATTGGTTCGCGTACTTGCCTCCCAAGCCGCCAATCCCTACGTTTCCGAACGCATCTGCGAATTTCAAGACGCCTATCGCCATGCCGACGCGCTGGCAATCGCGCCCTACGTTTCTTTCAACGTTCCGGCCCGCGGCGAACAAATCAACGTCCAAACAGTGGAGGCCTGGTCGCTCGACCAACTGATGAACCACGTCGAGGGCCAATGCTTGCCTCAGGCAATCTCGTGGATGCGCGGGCAAAAGGAAGTCGCGGACAAGTTCGGCTTACGATTGATCGCCTATGAAGGCGGACAGCACCTTGTGGGAGTGGGCGGCGGCGAGAATTCCGAGATCATGACCGCCCTCTTCCACCAAGCCAACCGTGATCCCCGCATGGCTCGCATCTATGAGCGCTATTACCAAGCTTGGGAGGAGGGCGGCGGCGATTTGTTTTGCTATTTCAGTTCCGTCTCGCGCTGGTCGAA
>JAAZNR010000547.1 GCA_012798155.1 Thermogutta sp.
AAGGTCAGATGCTTTCGCCATTCTTCCCGCGGTTGGGGATAGTCCGTTCGGAAATGGCATCCCCGTGATTCCTCGCGGGCAAGCGCTGCTAGAAGCATCACCCGAGAAACGAAGAGCATATTTTGCAGCTCCCAGCCTTGGGGATGATTGAACTGGCGAGGCAGGACATATCCGCACCAGCGAGAAATATCCTCCAGCGCCTCACGCATCTGCTCCGGATCGCGCCGCACGCCCATGGCTCGCCACATCAGGCTCTTCAGCGAATTGCGGATGTCCACGAGGTCCAAAGGCTCGTGGGCGGGGGGAACCGGCGGACTCTCCAGGGGCGGGACATCGAACCGATCTTCGCGCTCCATGGCCTCCGCGGAGGCCCCGGCCCCGGCGCGGGCACCGAAAACCAACGCCTCAAGCAGGCTGTTGGAAGCCAGCCGGTTGGCGCCGTGAAGTCCGGACGACGTCACTTCTCCCGCGGCCCACAAACCCGGGACTCCGGTGCGCCCGTCGGCGTCCACGGTCACTCCGCCCATCATATAGTGCGCTCCGGGACGGACCGGAATGCGGTCTCGCGTGATATCCAGGCGGAACTCTTCGCAAATGGCGGCGATGCCGGGAAAACGCTTGCGAATGTATCGGGCGTCAAGATGGCTAAGGTCTAGGTAAACGCAGGGATGCCGCGTTTTCGTCATTTGTTCCACGATGGCCGCGGCCACCACATCCCGCGGCGCCAATTCTCCGCGCGGATCGTAGTCTGCCATGAAACGGTAGCCGTGCCGATCGACCAGGCGGGCACCCTCGCCGCGCATGGCCTCGGTAATCAAGTGTCGAGCACCGCCGGCGATGTAGAGCACCGTGGGGTGGAATTGCATGAATTCCATATCTCGCAGTTCGGCCCCCGCCCGGCAGGCCATGGCCATGCCGTCACCGGTGGCGACTTCGGGATTGGTGGTTTCGCGATAGATCTGCCCGCAGCCGCCGGATGCCAGAATCGTCTGCTTCGCCCAGACCAGGGTTCGGCCGTGCCGGTGGTTCCACAGGATCGCCCCGCGGCATTCCCCGTCATGAGTCAGCAAATCGATGGTGAAGGTATCTTCCCAAATCTCGATATTGCTTCGGCAGCGGATGCGTTCGTGCAGGGTCCGCACCAATTCGCGGCCGGTCGCGTCGCCGTTGGCGTGGAGGATGCGATTTCTTCCGTGACCGCCTTCTCGCCCGAGAGAGATCCTTCCATCCTGCCGGTCGAATTGCGCGCCCCAGTCGATCAGCTCGCGAATCCGTTGCGGTCCTTCCTCAACGACGATGCGGACGATGGCTTCGTCGCACAATCCTCCGCCCGCCTCCAACGTGTCGCGGACGTGGTCCTCCACGCTGTCTTGCGGATCATAGACCGTGGCGACTCCGCCCTGCGCGTGCCAGCTATTGGAGGCCTGCAACTCGCCTTTGCAGACGATGAGTACGGCGAGCCGCGGGTCCGCCGCCAGGGCGGAACGCATGCCCCCCACGCCGGCGCCGATCACGAGGAGATCGGTGAAGTAGTGCGGAATCCGCTTGGGGTGAAAGGGCGTCTGATAGCGATAGCCGCAGTCGATGATCATGATTTCTTCTCGAGGGAAACTTCGCGGAGCGGTTCACACAGAACAGCCGCGTCTGAGGGAACCGGCCGGCGACGAAATCCGGGTGGCGGGGAACAGGCAACGGCACCGAGGACCGATTCAACCCCGGGCAACCCTCCATTATATCCGCAAATGCGGACGTGATTTGAGGGCGGGACGCGAGTGTTCGGGCCGGTTCGAGAGGCGGCCGTCGCGTGCAGGCCCACCGCCTTCGCCGACGGCGGCGACGGTTTCAACGAAGGTAACCGTTCACGGGTCGGGGGCAGGCACGTGAACGGCTTTGGGAAATGCAAAGGAAACGCGAAGAACGCAGAGTTGCGGCTACCCATTCTTGTCTTCCTTCTCCGCGCCCTCTGCGCCCTCTGCGTTTCAAAAGCAGCTTCTGCGCCTCCGCGCTGCAATGACAGACCGGGTAGGCCCGTGAACGGGTACCACCGAATTAGACCGCGAGATCGCCGGAGCGCCGGTCGACGGCAGGAAAGCCAAAAGAACTATCTCTTGACGCTCCTCATCGGACGCCCAAGTCCGATTCGATCGATCTCGCCCGATTGCTAAACGTGAACGGCTCCAGGTTGGGGTCTTTCGGGCGTGCCTGCCGGGTCAGCTCGGAAAGCTCCGACGGCGGATCGGGCTGCC
>JAAZNR010000548.1 GCA_012798155.1 Thermogutta sp.
CCACGCGGGCCAGAATCCGCTCCGCGGCCTCCTCCCGGCCCGCCTTGACGAGCCAACGCGGGCTTTCCGGCACGAAGAACATGAGGAGGAAAAACATGGCGGCGGGGACGGTTTCGGCCCCGAACATCCAACGCCAGCCGAGCTGTCCGTTCCAGGTGCCGCGGATGAAGTCCGCCAATTGGCCGTCCGGGATTCCGGGAGGGACGGGCTGCGCGATGGCCCAATTCGTGATCTGCGCGGCGAGGATGCCGATCACAATGGTGAGTTGATTGATGGAGACGAAAACGCCGCGAACTTCGGCGGGCGAGACCTCGGCGATATACATGGGCGAAAGGTTGGAGGCCAAGCCGATGCCGACCCCTCCCAAGATTCTGGCCGCGTTGAACGAGACATAGCTCTCGGCCAGGGCGGTCCACACGGCGGAGGCGGTGAAAAGCAGTCCCGCCGCGAGGAGGAGGCGACGGCGGCCCCAGCGGTCGGTCAGCATTCCGGACAGCACGGCCCCCACGAGGCACCCCGCCAGAGCGCTGCTTTGGGCGAGTCCCTGCCAAAAGCTCTTCGGCGGGATCCGGAAGTAAGGTTCGTAGAAAGGCTTGGCGCCGCCGATGACCACCCAATCGTAGCCGAATAAAAGTCCCCCCATGGCCGCCACAAGACAGACGGACCAGAGGAAAGCCATATCGTAAGCGGGGGATGGAGTGCCGGAAGACTGAGGATGATTCATGGTGCTGAGGGCGGTTCTCCGCCGCTTCCCGTCCCGCTTCGGGCGGAATCGGTCGCGGCGCCGAAGCCGAAGTCAAACAGGCGTAGCGAGGTCGCCGGCGGCGTCGGCGGCCAGGCGCAAGCGTCGCACGATCTCCTGATGGACAGCGCCGGCATCCACGGAGACGGCGACTTCGAGGTTATTGTGGCGCCAAGCCGGGGCGGCACGGCGATCGAAGACCGTGGCCCCCATCGTCAGTTCGCCCGCCGTCTCCACGTCGCCCGACATCTCGACAAAACGAAACAGTTCCGGGCAGGCGACGGCCATCAAGGCCAGCGTGTCGTGCAAATGGATGGTCTCGCGTCCCAGTTCCAGCCGATAGTTGCGAAACTTCGCCGAGAGCAATTTGCGAAACAAGGCCCCCACTTTGCCGGTTTCCTCGGGCAGCTCGCTCAGGAATCCCAAGCCCAGCACCAGTTTGTTACTGGCATCGAGGGGGATGAGGGTCTTGGGGGCGGCGGAGGCGAACACCACGCGAGCGGCCACGGGATCGCAATAGATGTTGAACTCGGCGGCGGGGGTGATGTTTCCGCCCACCTGCACGGCCCCGCCCGCGATCACGATGCGCCCCACCAAAGCGGAAAACTCCGGATCCCGTTGAATGGCCCGCGCGATGTTCGTCAGAGGCCCGAGCGCGACGATCGTCACGGCATGGGGCGCGCTGCGAACCTCGTCCACGATCACCTTCTCAGAGGGATGAGGGGTCCGCAACTCGGCGACTGGCAGAGCGGCTACCCGCAGATCATCGGCGGAGTCGGCGAAGCGTCCCTTCACGGGCAGTCCCCGGTCCGGCTCCGAGGCGGCGCCGATGCGGGGACTTCTTTCCGGGTCGAAATAGGCCAGCAAGGCCTGGGTGTTGCGGGTAGCGACCGCCGATGATACATTGCCCCCCACCGCCGTGACCGCGAGAACCTCCCAACTCGGGTCAAAAAGGCTGAGGCACAAGGCGAGGGCGTCGTCGATGCCGGGGTCGATGTCTAAAATAATCTTTCTCGCCATGCCGCACCTGGATTTACAGGGAGTCCTTTTATTCCGAATCACATTGTTCCCGTTCCCGGAATCGCATTGTTCCCGATTGTAGGAATGCCCATCGCATGTCGCAATACCTCGCGTCCTCCGCCGCTGAGCCGAGCCGCCGAGATGCGAGCGGGCAGGGCCGGATCGCGTTTCGGCCGGCGACGCAGGTGACGGCGGATTCATCGCCGCGACGGAATGGGCCGAAGCACGCCCGTGGAAAGGCGGTTGTGTGGAAAGGTGGTTGCTACGAAAGGTGACTATGATGCTCCATGACGCACTGAGCCGACTCGAGCGAGGAATCGACCTCACGTTCGAAGAGGCCGTGGCCGTGATCGAGGCCGTGATTTCCGGATCATGCGAGGGGGAAATCGCGCGGCGCATCTTGGCGGCCATGCATTGGAAGGGCGAGGCGGTGGATGAAGTGGCGGGCGCGGCTCAAGCCATGCGGAAGCACATGCTGCGAATCCGCCCCGCGGCGCCGCTCGTCGTGGACATTGTAGGCACGGGCGGGGACGGGGCCGGTACGTTCAATATCAGTACGGCCGCGGCCATCGTGACCGCCGCCGCCGGCGTTCCCGTGGCCAAGCACGGCAACCGGAGGATCACCAGCCGCAGCGGGGCCGCCGACGTGCTGGCCTTGCTGGGCGTGGCGGTGGATGCCGATCCCGCTTTCGCCGAGGAGTGCTTGAACGAACTGGGCATCTGCTTTTGTTTCGCGCCGAAATTCCATCCCGCCATGCGGAACGTCGCCGACATCCGCGCGAAGCTGGGGCACCCCACGATCTTCAATCTGCTGGGGCCGTTGACCAATCCCGCCGGAGCAAGCGTTCTGCTTTTGGGCGTGGGACGCGAACACCTGCATCGGATCATGTCGGAGGCCGTACGCTTGTTAGGCACCGAACGCTCGGCGGTGGTCTTCGGCGGCAGCGGCATGGATGAAATCGACCTCAGCGGATTGACCCGCGTCATTTTGGTCGAGGATGCCCGCACGCGGAGTTTCGGCTGGACCTGGGAAGACTTCGGACTCGGCCCCGTAAATCCCGATCGGCTGCAAGTCGCCGGCCCCGAGCAAAGCGCGGCACTGATTGCGGAAATCCTGTCGGGGTGCCCCTCGCCCGCCGCCGACGTCGTGGCCGCCAACGCCGGCGCGGCCTTGTGGTTGACGGGAAAGAGCGAGCATCTGGACGACTGCGTCGAGCTGGCACGGCAGGCCGTCCAAAGCGGCGCCGCGGCGGACCTCCTCCAGCGTTGGATCGCGAAGAGCCGGCGGGCGTAGCGCCTTCCCGGCGGCCGGGCGGAAATCATCGAGACCCTGTCCCGCCCTCCGAATGTAACTGGACTTCTGCAAATGTGGTGACAAGTTCTCGCCCGCCTTGGAAGAGGGCTATGGTGAGGGCAATTAGCCGTGAAAACGGCTTGCCGTGATTGCCCAACTTCACCAAGCCCTCACCCGCTGCCCCTCTCCCAGAGGGAGAGGGGAGCAGTTTGCAAAAGTCCAGAATGTAACGTCCGTTGCCGACCTCGTCGGCGTCCCCACGATTGTTCGCGACCGGCCCCCAATTCGCCTCTTTCGTCAGGACCATCTCCGTGGATCGAAAGACCTTTCGACTGGTGCTCTTGGTATCGTGTTGCCATGCCTTGGTTCACGTTTATGAGCAGTCCTTTTCCAGCGTCGAGCAATTGATCGCGGAGACCTTCGGCGTCAGTCAGGCGACGACCGGGCTATTAGGGACGTCCTTCCGGCTGCCGTTCGGGCTTTGCGCCCTGGCCGCCGGCTGGCTGGCCGATCGCTGGGGGCAAAAGGTCATGCTGGCGATTTACCTGGTGGGTTGCGGGCTGACCAGCTTGTTCTTGTTTTCGGCGGGAAAAACCGCGGCCGAGACGGGCAACATCGCGATTCTTTTCGTCGCCCTGCCGATGTTGGGGCTTTTCGCCTCGATCTACCATCCCGCCGGACTGGCCCTGATCGCCCAACGTACCACCCCCGAGAACCGCCCTTTGTCGCTCGGATATCACGGTATCCTGGGGTCGCTGGGTATCGCGGCGGGGCCGCTCTTGGCCTCCTGGGTCTTGTATTCGGGCGGAAGTTGGCAGTCGTTCTACCTCGCGCTTTCCGTGCCGGGAATCGTGTTGGCCCTGGTCGTCTTCTTCGCCCTTCGCGACGGCGCGGGCGACGGGGAGGCCGCCGCCCCTGCCGCCGCACCTCCCTTTGATGCCACAGGGCCGGTATTGCCGATGCCGGATTCTCACTCCGGCTTCGAGCTGCAAGGTGATAATCAGAACCGGGCGGCGAAAGGGCCGGCAAACGCGGATTCGCTCGCAGCGCAGGAGACCGCCGCGCCCTCCCATTCGTCGGTGTCCGAGGAAAAGCCCGCCTGGAGGCATTATTTCCTGCTCATTACGGCCACGACTTTGGCGGGGTTCGTGTACTCCGCGGTCATGACATTCTTGCCCCGCTACTTGGACGATTCGGGCCTGTTTCCCCATTTGCCCAGGGAGAGCGTGCGAAACATTCTCAGCGGGACCGTGCTCTTGCTGGGCATGATCGGGCAATATACGGCAGGGCGTTGGGCGACTCCGCGGACCCTGGAACGGATGTTGGCCGGCGTGTTTTGGGCCAGTCTGCCGCTGCTGATCGTGATGGGGGCGGTCTCCGGGACGTGGCGGGTCTTGGCGGCCGCCGTCTTCATGCCCGTCTTCTTCATGCACCAGCCCCTCTACAACAGCCTGGTGGCCAAATACGTCCCGCGGCGACGCCGCAGCATGGCCTACGGCTTGAGCTTCACCCTCAGCTTCGGCGGGGGCAGCATCGGCCCGGCCGTCGTCGGTTTCATTCAAGCCCGGTCGGGAGATTACGGAAACCTGGCCGCTTACGCCGTGTTGGCGCTGACGATCGGGGCGGCGGCGGCCATGGTCCGATTGTTGGCGCGAAAAGCCGCCGTAACTCAAGGCCACGGGCATTGAGCGATCGTCCCGTGAAGACGCCCGCTGTGGAGAACCGGCGAAACGAGTCGGCCGGCCGGGTTCTTAGCGGCCGGGTGGCTGGGGTCGTAGCGGAGCGCAGCCCCCGGTCACCGGTCCTCGCGCCGCTTCCAACACCCGCTGATGGCGGCGGCGAGTTCTTCCGCTGCACTCATGCCCCTGCCCGGTCCGTCTTTGAAACGCAAAGGCCCGGACGGCACGGATTTTGAAACGCAGAGGACGCGGAGAAAGAAAAAGAAGAAGGAAAAAGAAGAATCGGTAACTGCAACTCTGCGTTTTCTCCCTCTCTGCGTTCTCGGCGCTCTCCGCATTTCCA
>JAAZNR010000058.1 GCA_012798155.1 Thermogutta sp.
GGTCATCCCCGGGGCCCGCCGGCCGGATCAGGCCCGGTCCAACGCCGCCGCGAGCGATCTGCCGCCGCTCCCCGGCGAATTGCACAATCGCTTGGGACGGTTCTACGAACGGGAAGTGGCCCGCCATATTCGCGGCAAGTATTGAGCCTCGAAAAGTGCGAAACTGGAACCGAGGGGCCGCGGTTCGGCGGGCGGCCCCCCGCACGCCGGCGTAAGCCGGCGGTGGAAACGCGCCGAAACACGAGCCACCGGCGTAAGCCGGCCGTGGAATCGCTGCTGAAGACGGGCGTCTGGGGGCTGCGCTGCGCTACGACCCCAGCCACCCAGCCCACTCCCCGGCCACCCAGCGGATTCCTCAGCCACTCAGCGGATTCCCCGGCCACCCAGGCCGCGGGCCGGCGGAATCCGCTCCCGGATCGCTCCCGGATAGTGACAAGCCCCGCGGGGTTTGCTACGATGTCTGCTTGCCGTGGAGGCAACGCGAGCGCGGCGACCCTTCGGCGGAGGCGGTCGGCGCGCTGAACGTCGTTCGGGTAGGAGTGCGTTCTTGACGAGCGAGGGAGACCGGCGGATGAGTACAGACCATCGCAATAACTATCCGAAGCTGCATAACGCGGCCTGGCCCGGCGTGGTGGGCAAGGGCGACGGCGGCGAACCGCCCATCGAGCTGGATACCATGCTCGATCTCACGGCGGCCGCCGAGGTGGACGGAATCAAGTTCGACGGCTTCGACTTGTACCTCTACCTCCCGCACATCGACATCGACTCCACCGTACAAAGCGACGACGCGATCAAGCAACTCGCGGAGAAGGCGGAGCGGCGGGGCCTCGAGATCGGCACGGTCGTAGCGCCGATCTGGCCCGGCACGGGCGGCGGATCGGCCATGGGCGACGATGCCGAGCGGGCGCGATTCCTGGATCAGGTTCGCAAGGGGTGCCGCGTGGCCCAGGTCCTCCGCGAACTGGGAGTCCGCCCCCACGGCTGCGTGCGGATCGACTCGGCCTGCAGCGTCCGGGATTGGCTGGCCGACCCCGAGGGAAATCAAAGGAAGATCGCGGACATCTTCCGCCGGGCCTGCGACATCGCCGCCGACCACGGCGAAAAGCTGGCCGCCGAGGGAGAAATCTGCTGGGGCGGCATGCACAGTTGGCGGCGCATGATCCAGCTCCTCGAGATGGTCGATCGGCCGGACGTCTTGGGCTTTCAGGCCGACATGGCCCACACCCTGCTCTATCTGCTGGGCTACAACGCCCCCGAGGACGCCCTCTTACCGCAGGATTTCGATTGGCAAGACCGGGATCGCTTCTACGCCGCCTACAAGCAACTGACGGACGCCCTCCGCCCCTGGACCATCGACCTGCACATCGCCCAAAACGATGGCACGGTGTACGGCTCCGGGTCGCACGACAAGACCGGCCGGCATTGCCCGGCCGCCGATCCCAACGGCAAGCTCGATATCCCCACCGCCGCCGGCTATTGGCTCCGTGACGAGACCGGACAAATCACCAAGAAAATGCGGCACATCTGCTGGGACGGCTGCATGTTCCCCAACGCCGTGATGATGGACCCGAAAACCTGGAACGACATTTTGCGGGCGATGATCGCCGTCCGCGACGCTCACGGCTGGTACGAGGCGGAATGACCGCGAGCCGGGCCTTGCGCTCGGCGAACGGACGGGAATCACGGACTTTCGGTCAGCTTTTTCTCAGGAGGCATACGCCATGGCGAAAGAACTTCGCATCGGTATGTTGGGCTGCGGTTTCATGGGCAAGACGCACTCCAACGCCTGGCTCCAAGTAGGCCATTTCTTCGATCGGGAGCACAAACCGGTCCTCAAGGCCATCTACGGCCGCAAGGAAGATATGGACAAGCTGGAACCGTTCGCCCGTCGCTGGGGTTACGAGTCCATCGAAACCGACTGGCGGAAGGTGATCGAACGCGACGACGTGGACCTGATCGACGTCTGCGTTCCCAACCACATGCACCACGACTGCGTGATCGCGGCGGCGGAGGCGGGCAAGATCATCGTCTGCGAAAAGCCCCTGGCGATGAATGCCAAGGAAGCCGAGGAAATGGCGGCGGCCGTGGAAAAGGCGGGCGTACCCAACATGGTCTCCTTCAATTACCGCCGTGTGCCCGCCGTCTCCCTCGCCAAGCAGATCATCGACGAGGGGCGGATCGGCCGGCCCTTCCACTATCGCGCCACCTACAACCAAGACTACACCATCTCCACCAAGGTGCCCCAGGGAGGATTGTCGCTCTGGCGGCTGGACGCCAAGGTGGCCGGCTCCGGCGTCACCGGCGACCTGCTGGCCCACTCCATCGATACGGCCGAATGGCTCAACGGCCCCATCAAAAAGGTCACCGCCTACGCCGAAACCTTCGTCAAGGAACGCGTTCACGCCGAGACCGGCAAGGTCGAAAAGGTGGACATCGACGACGCCTGCATGTTTCTGGCGGTCTTCGAAAACGGGTCGTTGGGGACGTTCGAAAGCACTCGCTATGCCCGCGGCCGCAAAAACTACAACACCCTGGAAGTCAACGGCGAGAACGGCGCGGTATTCTTCGATCTGGAAGATCCGCACATTCTGCAATACTTCCGTTACGCCGACCCGGGCACCGGCAAGAAGATCGAGGACCATCTGACCGGCTGGCAACGCATCCACGTGACCAACGCCGAGCATCCCTACATGAAGCATTGGTGGGTGCCGGGCTGCACCATCGGTTACGAACATACCTTCATCCACGGTTTCGCCGACTTCTTGGCGAGCCTGGAGGGCGGGCCGAAGTTCCAACCCGACATGCGGTCGGCCCTCCGCACGCAGCGCGTCTGCGACGCCGTCCTGCAAAGCGCCAAGGAAGGCCGCTGGCTCGAAATCCCCGCCTGATCTCCCCCGGAAGCATCCGCCCGGCCGAAAATGCGGTGGAAAAGTCGAAGAGCGGAGGGCCGAACCCGGCTCCTCCGCTCTTTTCGCATCCCCTCTCAGGAGCGACTGAGAGATCGCATCATCGCCGGCGAGGGATCGCATTATCGCCGGGGGCTTGAGCCGCCGAGGGGTGCTAGGCGGTCTTCCGGCGTCGCCGGCGGGCGAACCAGACCAGCCCCACCCCGCCCAGCCCGGCAAGCATGGCCGAGGCCGGCTCCGGAATGCACTCGGTCGCCACGTGGAATTGATCGATGAAGAAGTAGCCGCCCTTGGGAACGAACGGCAACTGCACCACGATCTCCTCCCAAACGGGGTTCGGCTCCAGTTCGAACCACAGGTTCTGCCGCAACAGGCCGGACTGGTCGATCTGCCGCACGTCGCTTGCCCATTCCGCCTGCGGCAAATTACCCTCCGAGTCGCCCACGAAAAACGTCACCGGGACGTTGGAGGACGAGGCGATGAAGTCCCACTCGATCCAGATCCGTTTCAGCGCCGTGACGACGGGGACGTTGTCGAGATGAAACACGATTTGCCCGCTGGTCGGCGCGTTGCCCGACCGGTTGTCGATGCCTACCAGCCCCTGGTAGGGCAAACCGCTCACGGAAGAAAACCAGGTCATGCTCCCGCCTAGCGAGACGAAATCGCCCGCCTGCAACCACGAATCGGCGGTGCCCTCGTAATGGGCGCCCGGCGTACCCTCGGGGCTGGGACCGCCCACCGGATCGACCTCGAACTGCCAGTCGATGTTTCGCTGGTAGGGGAATCCGCCGGTCCAGGGCTGATAGTCTTCGGGGGACCATTCGAAGGGGCTTGCGGCCGCCAAACCCGAGAGCAAAAAGAACACAGCGACGGAACTGGGCAAGCGTGTCATGGATGCGATCTCCTCGCCGCGGAGCGGCCCGTTGGGCTTTGCTGCACGCAACACCTCACGCCCTATATGATACAATCGAAAAACTCGTTGTCAACCAAATAACCGGTACAGTCCCTGCAGGGGAGCAAAATCCCTGCGGAGGATAATAGTTGCCGCGGGGAATTAAAGTCGCCGCGGGGGATCAAAAATGTCATTTTCATTTCAGCCCGCCGGCGGCGCGAGCCGGCGGGTGGAATCGCACGGAAACCCGAGCCACCAGCGTAAGCTGGTGGTGTTATAGCGCAATCCAACGTGAGCCGCCGGCGTAAGCCGGCGGTGGGTACGCCGGGGAGACGGCCGTCTGGGGGCTTCGCTACGCTGCGTCCCCAGCCACCCCGAGATTTCCCCGGCCGCCCGGCGTCTGCGCCACCCGGCGGGTGGAAAACGCACTATCAACGTGAGCCACCAGCGTAGGCTGGTGGTGGAAGCGGCGCAAAGACGGCCGTCTGGGGGCTTCGCTCCGCTTCGACCCCAGCCACCCCCAGATTTCCCTACTCACCCGGCCAATTTCCCAGCCACTCGGCCGGTTCGCGCTGGGGCGTGATTCGCCTTTACCTCTTGCCTACTCCCAAGGGGAGGCCGGCCATCGCCAGGGCCGAGAACACCGCACTGGCGAGAAAGGTCCCGGACGGTCCGACCCACTCCCACAGGATGCCCGCCACCAGGCTCGCCGCCAGGGCGGTGACGCCGGTGACGAAGTGGAACACGCCGAACCCCGATCCTCGCAGCGAATCGGGGACGCTGTCGGCCACCAAGGCGGCCAGCAGGCCCTGTGTCAGCCCCATGTGAAACCCCCACAATGCGATGCCGACCATAAGCAGGGCGATGGGCAGGTCGGCCGCCAGGACGAGGTCCGAGGCGATCAGCAGGGCCAGTCCCGTGGCGAGCAATCGCGCTCGCCCCCAACGATCGGAGAGTCGCCCGGCGGGGTATGCCGAGATGGTGTAGGTGAGGTTCATCACGACGAAGGCCAACGGCGTCCACTCCAGGGCAAGTCCGGCCTCGTGGGCCCTCAGCACGAGGAAGGCTTCGCTGAAGCGTGCCAGGGCCATGGCCGCGCCGATGGACAAGACGGCCCAGAATCGGCCGCCCAAGGACTTCACGTCGCTCCAGCGCGGCAATCGGCGAGGGGCATCTGCCGCCGCGGCGGCGCTTGCCGGTTCTTTCACCCCGATGACCAGGAGGACGACGGCTGCGAGGGCGGGGATCGTCGCGATCCAGAAGACTGCCCGAATGTCGTTGGCCAGGGCGGCCATCAGGGCGATCGCCGCCAGCGGGCCGAGGAGCGCGCCCAGGGTATCCAGCGATTGCCGCAGTCCGTAAGCCGCGCCCCGGACTTCCGGCGGTGAGCAATCGGCCACCATCGCATCCCGCGGCGCCCCGCGAATGCCCTTCCCGATGCGATCGACGAACCTGGCCACGAACACCCAGAGGGGCGAGGCGGCCAAGGGGAACAGAGGCTTGCTCAGCGCGGCCAGGCCGTAACCGAACACCGCCAGCGGTTTGCGGCGGCCCAGGCGGTCGCTGAGAACGCCCGAAAATACCTTGGTGATGGAGGCGGTGGCCTCCGCGACGCCCTCGATGACTCCCAGCGCGATCGTGCCGGCGCCGAGCGTCGATACCAAGAACACCGGCAGCAGGGCGTGGATCATCTCCGAGGAAACGTCCATGCACAGGCTTACGAAGCCGAGCACCCAGATCGCGACGGGAATCCGCAGGATCGCCGCCTCTTCGCGACGTTGTTTCGCCATGGGCCGATACCTCGTGTCATGCCGAATCGCCGAACTCCGCCGATCCCGCCGTTTCGGCCCTCGCGCAAGGGTGCACCTGACGTCGAAAGGTCTCGCGCCGCTCGTTGTTTCGCTCATTCGTGGAGAGTCGCGGCGCGGGGCAGGCTCCGTCCGGAAGCAGTTATTCTATGCCTTGCCGGGGATGAATCAAGGCTGGGAAAGGAACGGAACCTCGGCCGCGAACAGGGCCGCGGCCGCGGTCAGGACTCCGCGGGCATGGCCGGATCGTCCGGGCCGAAGTAGCCGCGATACCTTTCCACCGGGTATTTCACGGCGTTTTTCTCCATTTTGCGGAAGACGGCCGAGGCCACGTCGATCCCCAACTCGTTGGCCAGGGCCAAGGCGTAACACAGCACGTCCGCCAGTTCTTCGGCCGCGGCGTCCCGCCGATCCGGTCGCGTCGCTACCTGCCGCGACTGTTCGGGAGTAAGCCACTGGAAGTGCTCCATCAATTCCGCGGCCTCGATCGCCAGGGCCATGGCCAGGTTCTTGGGCGTGTGGAAGCGATGCCAATCCCGAGCCGAGACGAATTCCTCCACCCATCGGCGGAGGTCGGCCAACGTCGTGCTGTCATCGCTTCGTGGATTGGCGGTCATGAGTCGACTCCCGATCACGTCTGAAATACAACGCAAAGGCGACGGTCCTTGCGCGCCGCACGTCACGGCGCAGGGCTTGCCGCGTCAGGCAAAGTATCGCACCGCGTTGCGGAAGATGCGCAGCCCGCAGGGCGGATCGGGCGGCGTTTGGCGGGTCCAGCGGGGGTGATGCACGGCGTCGATGAATCGCTCGGGATGGGGCATCAACCCTAGTACCCGGCCCGAAGCATCGCATACTCCCGCCACGTCGGCGACCGATCCGTTGGGGTTGAAGGGAAACGGCAGGATGCCGTCGGCGGCGGCCGGCGGCGTTCGCGAGCAGGGGGTGCCAGGGGGCGGGGCCGCGTAACGCAGGATCAAATGCCCTCCCGCCTCCAATCGCGACAAGGCCGCCGCGTCCCGCGGCACGAACTTGCCCTCGGCATGGGCGACGGGCAGTTCCATGCGATCGATGCCGTCGAGAAAAACGCACGGGCCGGGGCGTCCCTCGGTGCGTGTTTGCAAATGCACCCAGCGGTCCTCGTAGCGGCCCGAATCATTCCAGGCCAGCGTGGCCGGCACGATCCCGTCTTCGCCGGGCGGCAGCAGAAGCCCCGCTTTCAACAGCACCTGAAAGCCGTTGCAGATGCCCAGGATGAGCTTGTCCTCGGCGTGAAAGTCCTCCAGAACGGCTGCCAAGCGGCGGCGGAGTTGCAGGGCCAAGATTCGCCCGGCCGCGATGTCGTCGCCGTAACTGAAGCCGCCGGGGATGCAGAGGATTTGATAGTCCCGCAGCATGGCCGGCGATTCCAGCAGCCGGCGGACGTGCACGCGATCGGCCCGCGCCCCCGCCCGTTCGAAGGCCTGGGCGGTCTCCCAATCGCAATTGGTCCCGGGGGCTCGCAGGATGAAAACGCGGGGACTTGCCATGGGCTTTCGTCTCGGTGATTGCTGATTTTGACGGCTGAGGCCGGGTCTTGACGGCTGAAACCGAGTTCTGAAGGCTGAAACCGAGTTTTGACGGCTGAGGCCGGGCGACGCCGCGGCGGCAGGCAAGCCGCCGGCCTCACGGCGATTCCTACCAGCCGAGGGGACGCTGCCAGGCCTCCTTCAGGCCGTCCAGCGAGGCCCGCACGACCTCCCGGCCCTGCCACTCGAACACCAACCGGGGGGCTTCGGCAACCTCACCCAATCGGGCGAAAGGGGCGTTTTGCAGGAGGGCCTCGAATTCGGCGGCCCGCTCGCGCCGGACCTCGCAGAGAAAACGGCTGTTCGATTCGCTGAAGAGCCGGGCGACGGCGGGCAGGGCGGCATCCGCGGTCGGCACGGCCTCCAGATTCAAGGTCGCCCCGAAGCCCCCGGAAAAGGCCATTTCGGCGGCGGCGGCGGCCAATCCGCCCTCGCTCAGGTCGTGGCAGGCGGCCACGCAGCCGGCGGCGATCGCGCGGTGGAGCGCGGCAAACACGCGGCCGGCGAGTTCGGCATCATGGCGTGGCACCCGGCCGCCCTGCAATCCGCGAACCAACGCCCAATGCGAACCGCCCAGCTCATCGTGCGTCGTGCCGACGAGATAGATGGGGTTGCCGGGCCGCTTCCAATCCATCGTCACGCAGGTCCGCACGTCGTCGATTTGCCCCAGGGCCGAGATCAACAGCGAGGGCGGGACGGCGATGGATTCCCCGCCCGCCGTGCGAAACTCGTTGTTCAGGCTGTCCTTTCCGCTGATGAAAGGCGTACCCAAGGCCAGGGCGACGTCGCGGCAGGCCAAGGCCGCCCGGACCAAGGAACCGAGCGTTTCCGGGCGATCGGTGTTGCCCCAGCAGAAATTGTCCAAGACGGCGATGCGCCGCGGATCGGCTCCCACGGCCACGCAGTTGCGGACCGCCTCGTCGATGGCCGCCGCCGCCATCCAGTAGGTATCCAGATCGCCGTACCGCGGATTCATGCCGCAGGCCAGCACGATGCCGCGATAGGAATCGAGGACCGGCCGGAGCACCGCCGCGTCGGACGGCCCGTCGTCGCACACGCCCACCAACGGCTTGACGACGCTGCCGCCGAGGACCTCGTGATCGTATTGGCGGATGATCCAGTGCTTGCTGCACACGTTCCAGGAACCGAGGACGGCCGACAGGTCCTCCGTGAAGTCCGCGCCGCGGGAAGCCGCTTCCTCTAGGATCAGGGGCGTTTCGGGCGGGGGTGTGTACACGGCCTGCCGCACCACCGGCGGTCGGCCCTCGTGGAGAAAGCCCATGTCCAGGTCCGCCGTTTGCCGGCCTTCGTAGCGGAGCACCAGCCTCCCCGTCGGCACGAATCGCCCGATCACGGCGGCCTCGACTCCCTCCCCGTCGCAGAGGGCGTGGAGAGCGGGCCAGTGCTCGTCGGGCACGGCCAGGACCATCCGCTCTTGCGATTCCGAGATCCAGATTTCGCAGTAGGAGAGTCCGGCGTATTTCAGGGGGACGCGATCCAGATCGACCTCGGCGCCGATGCCGGCTCCCATTTCGCCCACGGCGGAGGAAAAGCCGCCCGCCCCGCAATCGGTCACGGCGCGATACCAGCCGCGATCACGGGCTTGGAGCAGGACGTCGAGCATCATCTTTTCGGTAATGGCGTTGCCGATCTGGACGGCGCCGCCGGAGAGGGACTCGCTTTCGCTGGTCAGCTCGGCGGAACTGAAGGTGGCGCCGTGGATGCCGTCGCGGCCGGTCCGCCCGCCCAGGGCCACGATCAAATCGCCCGGCCGGGCCGCCTTGTGCGACTTGTCGCGCGGCAGCAGGCCCACGTTGCCGCAATAGACCAGCGGATTGCCCAGGTAGCGCCGGTCGAAATAGACGGCGCCGTTGATCGTGGGGATGCCCATGCGGTTGCCGTAGTCGCGGACGCCGGCCACCACGCCCTTCATCACCCGCCGCGGGTGGAGGACGCCCTCGGGGATTTCTTCCCAGGGGAGGTCGGGGGGGGCGAAGCAGAAGACGTCCGTGTTGCAGATCGGCTTGGCGCCCAATCCGGTTCCCATGGGATCGCGGATCACGCCGCCGATGCCGGTGTTGGCGCCGCCGTAGGGTTCCAGGGCCGAGGGGTGGTTATGCGTCTCCACCTTGAACGCCACGTTGTAATTCTCGTCGAAGCGGACCACGCCCGCGTTGTCCTCGAAGACGCTCACGCACCAATCCGCCTCACCCCAGCGCCGACGAAGCTCCAGCGTCGCGGCGAAGATCGTCTCCTTGAGCATGTTTTGGAAGCGGATCTCGCGCGCCTCGTCGCGATACTCGATGCGGCCGGCCAGCGTCTTGTGGCTGCAATGCTCGCTCCAGGTTTGGGCCAAGGTCTCCAGCTCCACGTCCGTGGGGTCGCGTCCCAGCTTGCGGAAATGCTCGCGAATGGTCCGCATCTCCGGGAGGGAGAGGAAGAGCTGCCCCTCGCGGCTGAGCCGCATCAGGGCCGCGTCGTCCATGTCGCGCAGGGGCACGGTGATCAGCCGAAAGCGGTACGGCTCGCCCTGCTCGATGCGATCGAAGGGGAGTTTTCCGCGGATGACTTGCTCCACGGCGTCGTTGGCCAATATCTTTCCGCACAGCCTGGCGAGTTCGTCCTCGCCGAGGCCGGCCACCCAGTATTTGCGAAAGGTCCGCACGGCCTCCGCTTGCCCGCCGAAATCTTGGAGGGCCGCCTGCGTACTCAGCGCCACGGGATCCATGACGCCGGGTTTGGGGAGGACGTAGATGGGGGTCATGCCGGGCTGAGGCGGCACAAGCAGCCGGGGATCGCCCACCCGCGCCGCCGTGAAACGCTCGACCACGGGGTCCGCCAGAAGCTCGACGGCCAACCGCTCGATTTGGTCGGCCGAAAA
>JAAZNR010000549.1 GCA_012798155.1 Thermogutta sp.
AGCTTATATCGGGGCCCGCGACCGCAGCGCCGAGCCGAGCGGGCAGTGCGTGCAGCCCGCGCACGTGGGAGCCTCTTCCGACGGATTGCGGAGCGACCGAAAATGCCGCACCAGGTACGCCACGGCTACCCCTACCGTGATCCAGGCGGTGATGTCTTGCCACGCAATGGACATAGGCATCTGACTGCTGAACGAACCACTTTCTTACCGCGCGACCGAAACTCGGACGAGGCCGGGACAGGCGTCGGCGGAGCCTTTACCGCGCTCCCTTGGCGATGCCGGGCCGGCCCTATCCACCTAGCATTCTAAAGGCGACCTGGTAGGTGACAAGCGCGGCGGAGTACGCGAGCACGGTCATGTAGGTGAACGTGAAGATCGGCCAGAAGAGGCTGTTGGTTTCCCGCCGGATGACGGCCAGCGTGGCGGCGCATTGGGCGCACAGGGCGAAAAAGACCATGATGGACAGGGCGACCGGGATGTTGAAGACCGGCCGATCCGTGCCTTCCCAAACGGCGGCCTGAAGCCGGGCGTGCAGCTCTCCCGCCTTCTGCTCGGAGCTTGGGTCCGGATCGTCTTCGGAACCGCCCAAATGGAACATCACACCGAGCGTGGCGACGACCACCTCCCGGGCCGGGAAAGAGGCGATGACCGCCGTGCTGATCCGCCAATCCCAGCCCAGCGGGCGAAAGACCGGCTCGATCAGCCGGCCTAGCCGCCCCATCCAGCTCTGCCGCTGGTAGGCGGTTTGTATCTCGCTTTGCAAGTCGGCCAAGCGCGCCTGGACACTTTGGCGATCCGGGCTGTCCGCGGGCAGGCGGTCGAGCCGTTCCCGAAGCTGCTCGCGCTCCGCCGCGTAGGGGGCCTCCACGACTTCGGCGTTGTGCGGGTAATAGAGCAATGCCCAAACCACGATGGACACCGCCAGGATCAACGTGCCGGCATTGCGGACGAAAACCACCACGCGCTCCCATACCCGCAGGAGTACGGTCCGCGGCGAGGGGAACTTGTAGGCGGGCAGCTCGAGCACGAAGGAGGGCGGACCGCCGCGGAAGATCACCCGCTTCAAGAGCAAGGCCACCACCACGGCCACGCCGATCCCCAGCCCGTACAAGCCCGTCAGGACCAAGCCTCGCAGGCTCAACATGCCCCACAAATAGCGGTGGTCGGGGATGAAGACGTAGATCAAGAGTCCGTACACCGGCAACCTTGCCGAGCAGGTCATCAGCGGGGCAATCAGGATCGTGGTCAAGCGATCCCGCTCGTTCTCGATGGTCCGCGTGGCCATGATGCCGGGGACGGCGCAGGCGAAACTGGAGAGTATGGGAATGAACGATTTGCCGCTCAGCCCGATGCGCGTCATGAAGCGGTCCATGAGATAAGCGGACCGCGCGATGTAGCCGCAGTCTTCCAGTAGGGCGATGAAGGCGAAGAGGACTGCGATTTGCGGGACGAACGTGAGCACCGCCCCCACTCCGCCGAGCACGCCGTCCACCACCAAGCTGTGCATGGCGCCGGGCGGAATCGCTTCGGAAACCAGGCCGGCCAGATATTGCACGCCCCCGTCGATGGCCTGACTGAACGGTTCGGCCGCGCGAAAAACGGCCTGGAACATGACGGTCATCACCAAAGCGAAGATCAGCGTCCCCCAAAGGCGGTGCGTCAGGACGGCGTCCAGCCGGTCGGAGAACGTCGCCGCATCCTCCTTGGGATAGGTCACAACGTTTTCCAAGACGTCCGATACCCAATCGTAGCGGCTGTGAACCTCGATCTCGGAAGCCGATGCTCCCTGGGCGGCGATCCTCGCTCGTGCTTCCCGGATCAGGCCGGTCGCCGCGGGAGCGTCTTTCCCCAGGAGTTGCCCTTGCAGAAAGCCGCTCTGATCGAGCAAGAGTCTTTCCACCCAAAACCGCGTTCGCCAATCCCGCCGCGAACCATTGGGAACGAGGGCCTGCACGGATGGGTTGTCGGCGCAACCATCGGAAGGGGCGGTAGCGGCCTTTTCGGCCGCTCCCCCCGCATTCGGCCCCCCAGACTCAGGGTCAATCACGGCAAGCAGGCCGCGTTCCGCGAATGCCTCGAGAAGCCGGTCGGTTTCGGCGGAAATCGTCTCGGGCAACTCGGGTACATGAGGTACCGGCGGCGATTCGACCACGCGGCTCATCGCCTCCTCCAGTGCCTCCAATCCTTTCGACAGATGGGCCTGAACGGGCACGACGGGCACGCCGAGGTTCGCGGCAAGGGCCTCCGCGTCCACAAAAATGCCGCGCCGCTCCGCCACGTCCACCATTGTCAGGGCCACGACCGTGGGGATCCCCAACCCCAGCACCTGCCCGGTCAAGTAAAGATTGCGCTCCAGGTTCGATGCGTCCACCACGCAGACAACGACATCGACCGGCGGAACGCCTTTCTCTTGGCCCAGTAAGACCCGGACCGCGACAAGCTCGTCGCGGGAACGAACGGCCAGGCTGTACAAGCCGGGGAGGTCCACGGCCTCGAAGACGCGGTCCTTGTATCGAAACCGCCCCGTCCGTTTCTCGACCGTCACTCCAGGGTAATTGCCGACCCGCTGATAGATGCCCACCAAGGCGCTGAACAGCGTGGACTTGCCGGTATTGGGGTTCCCGAGAAGGGCCGACGTGATACAGCGTTTCTCGGAGGCGACGCTCATGGGCAGGCAAGAAGACGTGGGGGGACGGCGATCAGCGGAAAAAGTCCAAGCATCTCACGCACCGTAGGCCGTGACGCGGCTTGCGCGGTCGCGTCAATCGCCGCGGCCGCCGCGGTGCCTGCGGCGATGCCGGTGCCGAGCCCCCCCTGCACCGACCGTGGCTTGATCGATCGGCTCCACCAGAATCCGCACGTGGTCGGCCCGCAGGCAAAACTTGCTGCCTCCCACCTGGACGATGCATGGATTGCCGGGACGAAAGACGCGAATCTCCCTGCCTCTGCACAGTCCGATCTCTTGCAGGCGGTGAGCGGCGTCGCCGGAGGCTTGCAGCCCCACAATGATACCGCGATCCCCGGCGCGTAGCAGGTTAAGCGGCAAGGGTTCCGCAGCGGTCCGATCAATCGCTGGTTCCGTCCCTTGCAGATCAGGCAGGGGTTGAATGCAACGGATCATACGAAAGCCTTTGCCTGGATTGCCGGCCCACGCTTGGATCGCGGACAAATACCCCCTGGAACCGGTTCCCGATTCCGCCCACGGAGCGAAAGGAACAAGCCCGATTCCAGTTGCGGCAATCCGCAATTGTGGTGCTCGATTACGATAATTACGACACGGAATCAATGAGACTGATTCTCATTTGTTGGATTATACGTCCATCTCGCGGGAGGTTCAAGGGCAGGGCGTCCTGCTGGGCAGAAATTTCTCTTCTGAATGGCTTGGAAGGCTGGATGAACCGGGTGCACCGTCGTCGGCGACGGCTGCCGCACTTCGCGGTCGAGCATTCGCGACGAAGACCATGGCGGGCGAGGATGAAAGCCTGAGAGGCATGGTCCGGCCAAAACCTATGGCAAGCCGCACGCGAGGTCGCGTTGTGCGTTGTGCTCGATTGCCACTCCTCGCGGTGTTCCGCTAAGATAAAGCAGGATCACCCGATACGATCGGTTCCTCCCATCGCATGGGGCTTCCCGTGAAAGCGGCTCCGGACCGCGAGTCGGGAATTGCCTGCCCGCGAACCTCCGGGTCGGCTTTTTTCTTCGCGTCCGGGGCGGGCGGATCGGCCGGCGCGATGACGGAAATGAAAATTCGTTAGTCTCGACGTACCGGCCGGGCGAAGGAACCGACCGGCGCGGTCGGCGGCATGTTTCCGTGCCCTTTGGCGGACCCTACTCTTTGGCGGACCCTAGCTGAGCGGACCCTAGTTGAGAGGCTGATATGTTCGAAAGATTGCAGGTCGGGCTTTCCAACGCCTTGCGGACGCTGGCCGGTCAGGGAAAGTTGACCGAGGCGAACATGCGAGAAGGCTTGCAGCTTGTCCAGCAGGCCCTGCTCGAGGCGGACGTCAGCCTCCCGGCGGTAAAGGCCTTCGTCGAGAAGGTGGCCGCCGAGGCCCAGGGCGAACGCGTCGCGCGGTCGCTGCGACCGACCCATCAATTGCTGGCCATCGTCTACGAGCAATTGACGGCCTTGATGGGACCGGTCGATCACGAAATCAAGATCAAGCCCTCCGGCAGCGTGTTGATGCTGTGCGGCCTGCAAGGTTCGGGAAAAACCACGACCTGTGCCAAGCTGGCGAGGATGCTGAGGGAGAAAGGGGCGTCCCCCCTGCTGGTGGCAGCCGACTTGCAGCGTCCCGCCGCCATCGAACAGTTGCAGATCCTGGGCGAGCGATTGGGGGTCCCGGTCTATGTCGAGCCGGGTGCGTCCGATCCCGTGGAGGTCTGCCGCCGTGCCGTAGCCCAGGCCCCGAAGCTGGGGGCCAACGTCGTGATTCTGGATACGGCGGGACGCCTGCACGTGGACATGGTCTTGATGCGGCAATTGGAGGCCATCGATCGCAAGGTCGGCCCGGATCAGGTCTTTCTAGTCGTGGACGCCATGACCGGCCAGGACGCCGTCCGCAGCGCACGAGCCTTCCATGAGGCATTGACCTTGGACGGCGTGATTCTGACCAAGCTGGACGGCGATGCCCGCGGCGGGGCCGCCCTCTCCGTCAAATTCGTGACCGGCGTGCCCATCAAGTTCATCGGGACGGGCGAGCAGATCGATGCGCTGGAGGAGTTCCACCCCGAGCGGATCGCCGGCCGAATCCTGGGCCAGGGCGATTTGATGACCCTGATCGACCACGCTCGCAGCAAGATCGATCAGGAGGCCATGGTCGAGCAGCAAAAACGAATCATGGCCGGCGAGTTCACGTTGGATGACTTCCGCAACCTGCTGGACCAGACCAGCCGATTGGGACCGATCCAAAACGTGCTTGCGATGCTGCCGGGGATGAGTGGAATCCTCGGTGCGTTGGATAGCGATGACGTGGACGCCGCCGCCTCGATCCGGCGGATTCGCGGAATCATCGACTCCATGACGCCCGAGGAACGCCGTAATCCGGATATCATCGATATCAGCCGTCGCCGACGAATCGCCGCCGGGGCGGGGGTCCCCCCCCATGAGGTCAGCGAGCTTACCCGAATCTACAATCCTGTCGCGGATATGATGCGGAAGATGGCGTCCCTGAACGCCCGCGGACGGATCCAAATGGTCCAGCAGCTCTCGCGGCAGATGATGAGCAGCCCGGAGGCCCTGCTATCCCGCCAAAAGAAGGGTACGGGCAAGCGACTGGGGTCGGCGGAAAAGGCGGCTTTACGGAAACAAAGGGAACGAGAACTGCGGCGGC
>JAAZNR010000550.1 GCA_012798155.1 Thermogutta sp.
AAGGGCGGCCAACCGTTTGAGCGCGGCCGGGTCATCCACGATCACGAAGGTCGTGGTCTGGGCGTTCTTGCCCGAGGGGGCCGCGATCCCGGCCCGAACGATGCGTTCCAAATGCTCCCTGGGAACGGCCTGGGCGGTAAATCGCCCCCGGTAACTGTATCGCTTTTCGACGGCCTCGAAGACGTCCATGCGACTTTTCCGTTTTTCCGTGACCTCGAAGACGCCCATACGACTCCTCAAATGCCGGCAGGGCGGCGCCGCCGGAACGGAGGCGTCTCGGCGCGGCCTCCTGCGGGACGACTGGGCCGTCGCGAGCACGCCGAGGGGCCGAGGGGCGGTCGCCGCGTGACCGGTCCGACTAGCCTACGACCGCCAGGATATCGCTTTCTCGCAGGACCAGCACCTCGTCCTCGCCGATACGGATTTCCTGAGCGGAGTACGGGCTGAAAAGGACGCGGTCGCCCTCCGCGACTTGGGGTTTGGCCCGGGTGCCGTCGGCTAGGCGGCGTCCGTCCCCGATGGCCACGACTCGCCCTTGCCGGGGTTTTTCCTGCGATGATTCGGGGAGCACGATGCCACCGGCGCTCCGCTCGTCGGACGGCAGCGGCCGGACGATCACATACTCCCCACGCGGTATCAGTCTCATCGTGATGTTCCCCCTCGCTTGCTTGGGAAAAGGGCCATTGTCCGCCCGGCCGTTTGCAATCTCAAGCCCCGGATGCAATCCTAACGCCCTGAAGCGATGGAGGCATACCCCCTATGAGACGGGTTCACACGGGCTACGAAATTGTTATCCTAGATTTATTGTGCCTGGCTGGGATTCCGTGGCGGCAGCGTCGGGCGAACGAACCAGGCGGCCGTGACGTAGTGTCTATCGTGTATACGTCGTCACAATGACGTCGGCAGGCTGGATGGTGCGGTCACGCCGCGGAAGCACACGGTGCGATTCCGCTGATGCCTCTGTGTGAGCGTACCGTAATCGGGATATTCCGTCCTCTTCTCCAGCGTTTTTCCCGGCAAAGCGGCAGAGCCTGAGAAGAACTTCTGAGGCTCTCCAACTCGGGGAAATTATTGGTGATAGGTATCGTAATCGTTTTGACTACGCCCCAGCGATTGGCGTATTTTCTTGCGTTGTCGCAGGCGATAACGCCGGCAGTGGACGAAAGCAAGGCGGAAGTGGCCTGGAAGTGGCCGACATCCAGTCGCAATGGGACGAAATCCGATGCGAATCGGGCGAGAGCCGGTCGGAATGGGACGAATGCCGGTTGCTGGACGTAGGTTGATAACCGGTTGCCGGACATAGGATGAATAGGTCGTCAGGGCGGAACGCCCGTGGAAGCCGTCAGGGCGGAACGCCCGGGCGAAAAGGTCAAGCAAGGCTCGATCCGCGACGGATGGCAGGTGGAAGGTTTTTGATGCGACAGCGCTAAGTTGCCTACTTCCTGCGACCGGTTGGGCTGCTATCGCTGTTGCCACTCCAACTGATCGTGGTTTTCTCCCGGCTTAGCGCTGTCGTGTTGACGTCGCGAAGGGAGTTTGGGACTGTATTCAGGAGTAGCGCAGGGAAAAGATGTGCATTCTAGCTCTTCAATTTCAAGTAGCGCGGGACGCCCCGGTTTTGTTGGCCTACAACCGCGAGGAAGATGCCGAGCGGCCCAGCTCGCCGCCGCGGATTCAGTCGGGGCGACCTCGCGTCGTGTGCGGCGTCGATCGTAAGGCCAACGGGACGTGGTTGGGGGTGAACCAGCACGGGCTGTGCGTGGCGGTATCCAATCGTGCCAAGCGCGCGGTCCCGGCGGAACCGATTTCGCGGGGGTTGCTTTGCCGCAAGTTGCTGGGGGCGGCCAATGCTCGGGACGCCGCCCGGCTGGCCGTCGACGAACTGTCCTCCGGCAATTACGCGGGGGCGAATTACGTCTGCGTGGACGCGAATTACGCGGCCGTGGTGTACGGGGACGACTCCGTTCGTCTGGTGGAACTCTCCCCCGGTTTGCATCTTTTGACGAACGGTGACGTGAACGACCCGAACGACCCGCGGCAGGCCTTCGCGCGGCGGTTGTTGACGCTGCAAAAGCTCGATTCGGCGGTCGCCTTTTTGGCCGTGGTAAGCCGGACGTTTGCCCGCCGCGC
>JAAZNR010000551.1 GCA_012798155.1 Thermogutta sp.
AAGCGGAATCCCAAACGCGTCGGCTTCTTGGAGTACCGGATCGGTTCGTCGATCTCTTCGGCCTTCAATTCGTAGGGTCGGCCTCCCGCGGCAATGGTAACGACTGCGGCCGCCTTGCCTTCCCCCACTTGCAGTTGATTGTCCGCCAATCGCTTCCAGGGAGAGAAGGTTATAAGTGTCTCTTCGAACTCTTGCGGCGAGGAAAACTCGACGCGATCCGTCACCGTCAGGCTTCCCCCGTTGCCGCGGCGAAACACGAACGTGCGTCGCAAGGTCTTCAATTCGGGAACGTTGTAGGCGGAGGTCATGTCGATTTCGATGAGATCGGCTTCGTCGCTGAATTCGGTTCGCAAGATCCTGCCTTTGGCGTCGGCGCCCGGCCGCTGCAATTGACCGGCTACCACCGGGACCGGATGACCATAGGAGTTCAACAGTTTGCTTTCGTAACGGCGGGAGTCGAAGGTTCGGGCCGTGTAGACCTCGGCGCCGGGATCGACGAGGACCGCCTCCCCGCCGACCACCACCAGGAACGAGCCCACGTCGTTGTGGTTGTGGTGTTCGGCGTTGTGCCCGCCCTTCAATGCTACCGCGAGATCGTCGGGACGATCGGGTGACGGCCGCGCGACGAGCACGCCGGCGTCGGGAAACCAATCCCGGAGAGTCCTTTCGAGCCGGTCGGCTTTGGCGGCCGGCGGTCCGCCCGCGTCCGGCATGGCGTACACCGAAAGTCCGGCCAGGGTGCCGGATGGTCCGGCCTTCGGCCCAAGATACCGCTCCTCCATGTCGGCCAAGCCGAAGCCCAGTCGCCGGCTCAAGTAGGCCGTCAACTGCGGGTCGGGCTTGGAGCCGAACGGGCAATCGGCGAAGGGGGGGTAGATATCATGGACGATTTGCATCCTATAGCCGAATCGGGCGGGCGCCGCGGCCGCGGGATCGAGAATCAGGTCGGCCTTGCCGCCCGACGCACGGTAGAGGACATCGGAAAGAATGACGTAATGTCCAAACCCGTAATTCCAATAGCCGATCCCCTCCGAGCAATAGCCGTCGGGCGTAAAGCCTCGCAGGAAATTGCGGATGAAGTGCTCGGCGGAAGCCGCGAAAAACGCCCGGCGTTCGACGTCGTCGATGGCGGCCAAGGCCGCGCCCGTGGTGTTGGCCAAACACACGGCGTTCCAATTGTTGGTCGTGGTCAGCCACCACAATCGGGGTTGCCCGCGGCGGACGGCGCCTTCGAAGGGCTGAAAGACCCGCCGCTCCAGGTTGGCCATGACAAGGTCGCGAACTTCCGGTGAGAGCTTGTCGCCCAACCAATTCAGGGTCAGAGCCAATTCGAAGCCCGTCGCGGAACTGACCAGATCGATCTCCACGGTCTTGCCTAGAAAATTGGCCAAACTACGGTCGTGGGCCGGCAACACCCAGCTCTTTTCCTCGCAAAAAGCTCGGAGGGTCCGCTCGATGTCGGGCAGGAATCGGCCGCGGTTTTCGAGGCACTCCGCCAGTACCAGCAGGCTTTCCCGGCGGCGCCGGGCGGAGTGCACCGCCTCGTAACGGCGGCGCGTGCCGGTCTTGGAAAAATCGAGGTATAGCTCATCCGTGACTTCGGGAAGAGGTTGTGCCGCCTCTCTTGCGGCTTGTGCGGGAATGCCCTTGAATGCCGCGAGCGCGGCCAAGCGGTCCCAAACTCCGCGGTCGGAAATCGGCGCCCCGATTCCGCCGGCCGACTCGGGCAACATGGATTTCCAGGCCGTGACGCGATCCGGGGACGGCACGGTTTCCTCGGCGTGAACTGGGCCGCCAATCGTCACGGCAGCCCAAAATACGATGACGGTGCCGGTTACAAACAGTCGTCCAAACGGGCGGCGACCGAGACGGGCGATTGGTGCGAAATTCGTCATGGCATGGTCCTCGCTGGAAATGAATGTGGGATCGGTCTTTTCCAAGGGAATGCGGCAGGCGGTTGCGGCCGTCCGAACTTGGCACGACTCGTGTCGAGGGGGCATGGTCGGCAGGGTGATTTGGAAGGGGCTTACTGAAACACGGCCTATTGTAAAAGCGGCTGAACGCGGACGCAACGTTTTCAAGACGGAAAACGGCCGCAATGTTCTCAAGACAGGAAACGGAGGCAATGTTTTCAAGACGCGAAAGAACCTTCGGCGTGGATCTCGGCCACGACGGAGCCCGGCCCACCCACTACGCGGAACACATTCCATTGCACCGGACACGTTCCATCTCGCCGCACTCCTTCCAAGCCGCCACCCTTCGACGCGCACTCCCGATGGCGCGGCGGGGTGGCCGGGGTCGTAGCGTAGCGAAGCCCCCAGACGCCCCGCCGGAACCGGAAAGTGAAGTCTTGGGCTTCGGGGAATGAAGGGCTGGAAACGCAGAGACGCAGAGAACGCGAAATTGGGACTATCAATTCTTCTTTCTCCGCGTCCTCTGCGCCCTCTGCGTTTCAATATCCGTGCCGTCTGGGCGTTTGCGTTTCAGAGACAGCCCAGGCACGCCCGTGAGCGGCTACGCAATTCCGAACATTTTCGCGATGCGGGGACAAGGCGAACGGCTCAACGGGAAAAACGGCGTTCCGGCCTTCGTGTTCACGAAGCGGTCTTGGCTTCGGCTCAGACCGTAACCGCTTCCGTGAGCTCGGTCGGCCGGCTGATTGACAGGCACCGCGTCTCCCTATCTATAATGCAGCCTTTGACCGGTTCAACCGCGGAAGAGGGAGGCGTTACGGCAATGCGCGACGTGTTAGTGCATGCTTCGTTGGCAGTCTGTTTTTGCCTTGGTTCGGCGGCCCCGATCGCCTTGCCCGGGGAAAGCCTTTGGGTCGAGGGCGAATCGCCGCAATCCCATACCATGAATCGCCATCCCTGGTGGTACGATCAGGTCAAGAAAGAGCATCTCTCGGGCGGGGATTGGATCAGCAATTTTGCGGAGGGAAAAGAGGGTACCGCGAGCTACCGGGTCCATTTGCGAGAGGGCGGAGATTACGCCCTGTGGTTACGCGCCAACCCGGTGAAGAGTCATTTGGCGTTTCGCGTTGACGACGGGGATTGGCAGGAGGTCGCGTTCGACGCGGCCGCCGAGGTCACGAACATCGCGGCCGACGGCAAACCCGACTTGCGGTTCATTGGTTGGGTCCTGGCGGCCCGGCTTTCCCTGAAAGCCGGCGAACATCAGATCACCTTCCGCATGTACGGAGACCCGCAGAACCACGGGGGCTTGGATGCCTTCGTTCTGACGAACGAGGTCTTTGTGCCGCGGGGATTGTCCAAGCCGGGCGATCCCGCCACGCAGGCCGAGCGCGTGGACGAGCGCGAAACCTGGGCCTTCCAACCCGCGCCGGACCCCTTTTCATCCGAGGCTTGGCTCGACCTGCGGTCCTTGAACGAATCGCAGGCGGGCGAGTCGGGTTTCGTGCGGCTCTCTCCGGACGGCATGTCCTTTCTTCGCGGGGACGGTCGGCCGATCCGATTCTGGTCCGTCGTCAGCGACGGGTGGCGGATGGAGCCGGAGACCATGCGCCGCCATCTGCGGTGGTTGGCCAAATTGGGTGTGAATATGGTCCGCGTTCACGCCCAACTATGCGTGGAAAAGGAGGGCGCCCGCCTTACCGACGTGGACGAGAAGGTCGTGGACGGCATCCAACGATTCGTTGCGGAGGCCAAGAAGCAGGGCATTTACGTCACCATTTCCCCTTATTGGTCGCATACGCAGAAGATCCCGGCAAGTTGGGGGCTGGATAGCTACACCGGTCAATCGGGACCGGAGGGATTGATCTTCTTCGAGCCGCGTTTGCAGGCCGCCTATAAGACATGGGTCAAGGAGCTGTACACGCGGCCCAATCCGTACGCCGAGAATCACACCGCCTTGTGCGATGAACCGGCGGTGGCCGTGATCCAAGTCCAGAACGAGGACAGTCTGCTTTTCTGGACCTCGCAGCGGATTCTGGAACCTTTCGCGGGGGAACTCCGGCGTCTGTTCGCCGACTTTCTGGTGAAAAAGTACGGTTCCTTGGAGGCGGCGCAAAGGGCGTGGGGGAACGCGCGGCATAAGGACGACAAACTCGCGGCCGGCGAAGTCGGCCTGGAAATCATCTGGCGATTCACGTCGCAGGCTCCCAAGCCCGATCGCGATTGGGCGATTCGCTTGGCCGACCAGTTGGAATTCATGGCCCGGCTGCAATACGGCTTCTATCGCGACATCGCGGCCTACTACCGCCGGGACCTCGGCTGCAAGCAACTCATCAACGCGACGAATTGGCGGACGGCCGATCCCGTCTTGTTGGAAGACGTGGAACGTTGGACCTACACCGCCGCGGATGTGTCCGCCATCAACCGTTACACGGGCGGCATCCACAGC
>JAAZNR010000552.1 GCA_012798155.1 Thermogutta sp.
GAGCCGTCCAACAGGACGGGGTTCGGCGCGGCCAAAAGCGGCGTGCCCGTGCCCAGCACGCGGCCTTCTCCCAACCCCACGACCCGCACATCCACCAGCCGCGTCCCTTGAGGCAGGAGAACGTTTTGGGAGGCGACGGGCAAGATCGGCTCACCCGTGTTGAACCAGGTATTCGCCCCGGCCAAGGTGACGATCGTGCCGCTGCCCAGGCTTTGCAAGGCGGGCAGACCGTCGAACTGCAACTGCATGCCGGCCGTCCAGCCGTTTTCGGTCTCCTCAAAGCCGGACCACTGCGCTTGCACGGCGGCGGAACTCGCGGCCTCTCCCGTTGCCCAAACCTCCTCGCCGAGGAGCGAAGAGACGGGCAGCAGCGAGGGGCTTATCGACATCATCTGCCGGCATTCCAGCGGCTCCACGCGGCAGGCCGGCCGGCGACGGCGACTGCGATGGCTCGGCGCGCCGCCCGATCGCCTGCGCCCATAGCGCGGCCGCCCGACTCCGCCTTGCGCCCCCCGCGGACCGCCCGCGGCGGAGCAAGCCGGCGACAAAACAGACTCGAGACCAAAACACGGCAAGGTGATGAGCTTAGCGAATTTCATAACGCGGCGTCCATGGTGCGAAAAGCCTAGGTGCAACCGCCGGCGGCACGATAACCGCAAAGCAGCGGCGAACGGCGTTCAGGGCCGTGAGCCGAAGGCTCCAACCCCTCCGCCGCAAGCGCAGCCGACGAGAATCGAGAAGACTCCGGGCAACTGCAAAACGCAACGTGATCAGTCGTGGGACAAGGGATGCCGCGGAAGCCCTCGGGCGATCCGCGCATCCACCGGAAATCTAGTCCACAAATGGAGCCGGTTGCGAAAACTTGAGGAAAAGCGAGGGAAGTCGCGACGCCCCGGCAAGCGGACCTTCCGGTTGTAGAAATTGTGCGGGAAGAGCGGGCGGGCATCGCACGGCACACGGGCGCCTATGGAGACCCACGCTCCGTCGTGGCCGGGATTCACGCCAGCGCCCCATGACGGACCTGAACAACACGGACGCCGCGAGGCGCGTCCCCCCACACGTCCGAAGTTCGATCCGGGAACATCAGCCACCGGCCTAACCCGCTGGTGTAGGCGCCGCGAAACACGAGCCGCCGGCGTAACCCGCTGGTGGAGGCGCCTGCTAGAAGCATAAACGGCGCACATGAGCCACCAGCGTAAGCTGGTGGTGGAATCGCCGCGAAGCCGGAACGCTTCGTCCGGCATCCGCCGCGGCCGCTGCCGCTGTCGCGCGAAGTCTGGATCAACCCCCCGGTCGACGGCCCGCAACCCCGCACCCTACAATTACCGCGCGACACTAATTCCGTACCGCAGTTGTCTCAAACCGGTTGACACGTTCCGGGGCGTTTTGCTGCGTCTGTCTGACTCCCTCACTGGTATCCGTCCCGGTTTCGTATACCGGAACATATTCCCACACAAGCTCATCCTTGCGAAATAGTTGTATGCGTATGAGCCGGCCGTTGTCCAGGAGAAGTTTGTATCCATCATAGTGGAGATACCTATCGTTCTCGAAAATCTCGGTGATTTCTCCGCGAGAACTCATCCTGACGTTGAGAATGCGCGGCTGATCGAAAAAGGCCACAAAGGCTAAAGAGCCATCGCGGTCATAAAGCCTGCGTTCCTTAATCAGGTAATC
>JAAZNR010000553.1 GCA_012798155.1 Thermogutta sp.
AGGTCGGGCGTCGAATCGTCAGGCGGACCCGGCGTTGAAGGAGAAGGCCTTGGCTTTGTACGGGGAGAAGTACGCGGACTACGGGCCGACGTTGGCGGCGGAATGCATGGCGGCGGAGGACGGGGTGTCGGTGGCGGTGGCGACGCTGCGGGGCTGGCTTTTGGCGGCGGGTCTGCGGCAGCGTGAACGACGGCGGCAGGTGCACCGTCGGCGTCGTCCGCGGAAAGAGCAGTTTGGGGAGATGGTGCAGATGGACGGCTCGCACCACGACTGGTTCGAGGTCCGGCGGTGCCGAGTGCGTGGGGCGGGGCGAATCGGGCGGCTCCGTTCCGGACTCGCTCCGCTCGTCCTCGACTCCGCCGCCCGATTCGGCAGTGCCTTGAACCCCTAGCAGGGGACATTTCTATTCGTCAAAATCAGGGGACATTTCTATTCGTGGGTAACAGAAGACAATCGGGGCCCACTTGCTTTTCTCATCCCACGCCCTAGAATGATAGGCGGGTGGAGCAGGAATGTTTTGAGCGTGGCTCCCCCAGAAATTGATTCCAAGTCGTCGGACGACTAGATGAAGAGCAACCCGGCGCTGCCGGGGGGCTTGTTGACGAGTAAGCCGACGTGGTCGAACGCCTTCGGGTGTTCCACCACGTCGGCTTTTTTTGCTTTGGCGCGGGCCGCCGCGGTGAATATCTACATGCACCGCAGGACGTTATTCCGGGGATTGTCGTCTTCGGCGGCGGGATAGAGCGGAGATACTCCGCGCCCGTCCGGCGATAGACGCACAAGCCGGGCGGGATGGAGAAGATGGATCGGCCACAAACCTCATCCACCCCGCCGAATAATCTTCAATTCGAACCCAAGACACAAACAATGACCGGTTAAGGCACGTTGTTCAGGGGTTCCTTAAGCGAAACATTGGGACAACCTGGCATTCCCTGCAAGAGAAGCTCGACGAGGTACGCCACAAAGGTGAAGCCGTGAAGCAGGTCGTCGCGGAGGCCCGGACCAACTTGGAACAGTGGCTCATGGAGAAGAGGGCCGAAGCGAAGGGCACAATCGACTAATGGGTTGAAGACCGTAAGACTCAGAAGCTCGCGGCTCGGGCCCAAAAGGCGGAGGATTGTGCGGCGATTGTCATCGTGATCGCCGAGGCGAGCATCGACGATGCCGAACGGATGATCCTGGAGGCAATCGCCGCCAGGCGTGAGGCCGAGGCGGTGACAGTTGGCTGACCCGAAAGTCGCCGATCACGTCGGTGGAGGCGAGAGCGGCGGGGGACGCTTTGATTCGGCCGGAGTAAGGAGTGTGTCCATGTCAACAACCTCAGTCGAGAATGCCCGGGCCGGGATGGGAGCGATCCTTCACGAGTCGGGCGTTGCGTTTCGTGTATGGGCTCCGCACGCCGATGCGGTGTGTGTTGCCGGCTCGTTCAACGATTGGTCGACCGACGCGCACCCCATGGCGAAGGAGGGGGATGGCTACTGGTACGCGGACATCGCCTCGGCCGCCGTCGGCGACGAGTATCGCTACCACATCGTC
>JAAZNR010000554.1 GCA_012798155.1 Thermogutta sp.
AGTCGTGTAAAAAATCGCAGCCCCAGGCTCAGACAGATGCTGGTGGCGAAAACGGCAACCGCAGCCGCCCAGGCCGGTCCCGTCGAAAGCCAGGTCTCGGTAAAGCGATTCATCGGCACATGGGCCGTGACCGTCGGCAGGAGGATCGTGTTCTCCAAGATGGCCTGCACATGAATCGGCAGTCCCGCCAGCCCGATGATCACGACGTTGTAGGCGGTACTCAAGATCAAGTTGACGGTGCCGCCGAATCCGGCGGCGATCTGCGTGGGAGAAGCGACCTTGAACATGGGGAATCGAGCGCCCAACCCCACGGCGATGGAACACAAACCGACGGCGGCCAGAACCGTGGCATACTGGTGATGGAGATGCACGGTAGCCGAGACTCCCAGCATCAAGTCGCTGATCGCGACCAACGCGCAGGTCGGCGGCAAACACAGCGACAGGGCAAACCACAGTTTGCTCCAGACGATGGTGCTGCGAGGGATGGGCATCAAGCCCAATACCCAAAAGCGAGGCCCCTCCAAGCTGATCAGCGGAAAAATGAATCGCGTGGTAAACGTCGATAACAGCAGCACGATCACCGCCAGATTCAAGAAGCTGATAACGTTGACCCAGGCCACGAAGAATTGCTCGTCGTACAATCGCCGGATGTTGACGAAATAGAAGACCAGCAGCCCGATAAAGATGAGAATCTGCGTCCACTGGACGGGGTCGCGGCGAAAGAGTCGCACGTCCTTGAGGATGAGCTGGCGAACCGGTTCGGATAGGCCGGGCAGGACGTTGAGAATGACGGCGTCGATCCAGCCACTTCTTCCCACCTTGCGATTGCTCGGCCCCGCCGCCACCCGCCAATAGGCCTCGCGATAAAAGGCCCCGGCGAATCGGCCGATCAGGTAGTTCAAGAACAGCGCATTGGCGACCAATACCGACAGGAAAAGTACGCCGTCCTGCCAGTTTCCTTCGGCCGACGCCAGCAGGCCGCTGGACAGCCACCAACTCGGTAGAAATCGGAACTGCGTGATACTCAATCGATCGAACGTCCGCTGGAGCCACTCCAGGCTGAAGGCGTTCATCGCGTGGGGAAGGGTGAAGACCCATCGTCCCACCGCGACGGCCGCGAGGAAGCCCAGGATGATCCCCAGCGTCCAAAGGAGGGTCCTGGACCGGGGGAAAAACAACGCCAGTAGCAGCGAGACCAGGCCGCCGACGGCCGCCGGTATGTATACGAAACTCACGAGGTACGGCAGCAGCAACCAATAATGGTACCAGGGAGCGCCGACTTCAGCCGCGTAGGCCAACAGCAGAGGGCTGCCCAACATCACGAATGCCCAGCTACTGAGGAATACGGCATCCATGTACTTATCCAAGAATATCCGTTCGGCATGAACGGGCAACGTCAGCAGAAACGGCGTATCCCTGCCGCGGAACAGCGAACCGTGCAGCATGATGGCCGACGACAGAATCAGCATCAGCCCCAATGTCAGAAAGAACGTCCCGAAGATGTAGTGAATCGTCTGTTGAACCAAGTCGGTGTACGGGATGGCGAAGATCAGAAAGTGGAACCCTTCCCGAAATAGGGCGAAAAGTCCCAGCCAGAGCAAGGAACCCAAGCCGATGACGAGCCAGACTCGAAACCACGCGCGACTCAGGGTTTGGAGCACGACCGTCCGCGCCGCCCGGCGTTTCGCCCACCCGAAGATGCTCGCCTCCTCCGCCGGAGACGGTAACTCCCATGGGAGCACGGCACCGAGAGCCGGGCTTTCCTCGACGGCTTCGCTACTCAGCGGCGGTTCGGTTTTCATCGCTGATTCGTGGGTCCTTCGCGTTCATGGGTCCTTCGCGACTGTGCCGGGGGGAACAGCTCCGTCCGGCGGGCTTCGCAGCGTTTCCCTCCCAAGTCAGGAACCGCTGACCGGCAGGCGGTCCGCCGCGGAATCCGGTTTGAGCTCGCCATCCGAAACAGCGAGTATCTTGCCGTTCGGCGAAATCATCTCCCCGTCGCCCTCGGTCAGCTCCAAGAAGATCTGTTCCAACGAGCGATGATCCCCCTCCTTCAACGCCCGCAGCTCGGCCACCGATCCGAAGAAGATCAGCTTTCCGTGGTGGATGATGCCGATCCTGTCGCCGATTTCCTCGGCAATGCTGAGGGTATGAGTGGACATGAAGACGGCGCCCCCTTGGGCCACTCTCTCGCGGAGCAGGTCCTTCGCCAGCCGGGCGTTTTTCGGGTCCAAACCGACCATCGGTTCATCCACGACCAAGACGGGCGGATCGTGCAGCACCGCCGAGGCGAAGACCACCCGCTGCCGCATCCCGTGAGAATAACTCTCCGTCCATTCATCGAGAAAGCCGGACAGCTCGAACCTGGCGGCCTCCCGTTCGATTCGATCCCGGAGGACCTTCGTCGGCAGCCCGCGCAAGCGACCGACGAACTCCAGGAACTCACGCCCCGAGAGCTTGTCGTACAGAAAAGGTTGATCGGGAACATAGCCCACCTGCCGGGCGGCCTCGCGACTCTGCTCCGCGGTGTCGTAACCGCAGACGGCGACCCGTCCTTCGCTGGGGCGGAGAAGCCCCACCAGCATGCGTATCGAAGTCGTCTTGCCCGCCCCGTTCGGTCCTAGAAAAGCGAAGAGCTGCGCGGCGGGAATGTGCAACTCCAAGTGCGAGACGGCCGTTTTCGTCCCGTAACGGCGAGTCACATCGAAGAAATCTATCATGGCGTCGGCCCCTCGCTATTCGGAAGAAAGCCGGTACGCGCTTCGCGGATTTGCCGGGCCTGGTCGGCCAGCCGCCGGGCTTGGCTCCGCGGAAGTCGCGACAGCACGATCGTACTATCCATCAGCCGCGCCTCTTGGCGTAGTACCGTACCGTCCGGGGCGACCCAAACGCGTCCCCGCGGCGGATCGTTTTGCGACCCGCCGTTACCGCCCGGATCGCCTCGGTACACCACCACCCAGGCTAATACCACCTTCCCCCCGTGAACGACCGGCTGTCGCCCTTCCACTTTCGCGGAAATCACCTCCAGCGGCCGTCCCTGCACGACCTGGCCCGGCAAATTGAACGGACTATACATTTCCACCGTCCACTCCTGACCTTCGCGCAAGCCCGGCAGCACGCTCTGCGGCGAAAAGGAATCGCTCACCAGCACGTCCGAACGAAAGCCCAATTCCGTATCGTAATTGAAATCCCCGGCCTGAAGATTCAAGTGCAGCGTGTCCTTTTCCACGCTCCCGCGGATGATCACCAGGGCATCGGGCAAGGTGGGCGTTCGCACCCGCGTCTGAAACGACGAGAGCCGCTTCAACGGGTCGAACAGCATCGTAGTCTCGAACTCCAGTGCCAGCCGCGGTGCCGTGTGAGCACGGTCCGCGAAAAGACTCCATATGCCGGGAAACATCTCGCTGAGCGGAAGTTCGTCGAAGCGCAAAAAATGCCGAACTTCGGTCAGATCCTCGTCCACCGGGACCGTCTCCGACACCGCCCAACCGATCGATCGGTCGCGCCAGCGGATCGTCCATCCGACGACGGATTCTTCACGCTGTGCATCGAGGATCGCTTCATAGTTGGGAGGGGACCCCACTAGGAAGACCGGCATAACCTTCGTGGTGACCAGCCACGTCATAGTGGCCAGCCAGAATGTGACGACGGCGAAAGGATACCAACGTGCGTACGCCATGAACAGACTCGAGGGTGATCGAGGGCCGACCCGGCCCCGCTTCCCCGCTGGAAAAGTTTGCTGCTACCGTGACCGAAGAAATGATCTCACCGGGCGCCAGAGGCGGCCGGATGCCGTCTCACGGGCGCCAAAAACCGCCCCCAAACGATCGCCCATCGGACGCCGTCTCACCAGCCTGTCAGGAAACACCGGCTTCGCAACCTATTCTAACACTCATCCGGTTGAAAATCATCACATTCCAAGGCTCGTGCGTGACCAGCGTTCTGGGCGGGGTTAAGTCGTGGTGTAGCGGGCATTTGGCCAGACTTGTTGCCATTGGCCGTTTCTGTCCAGGGTATCCAGGGCCGCCACGGCCGTGGCGTTGGGCCGGTCCCAACGGCGGCCAT
>JAAZNR010000555.1 GCA_012798155.1 Thermogutta sp.
CTCGTCGAGGGGCCGGCCGCGCGGACGCAAGCCGGCCTCGCCCCCGACGGCACCGACACCGAAGCGGCAGCCGGTGAGATATCGGATTGGGCGACCAAATGGGAGACGCGCGGCCGAGCGGAGGCCTCCCGGGAAACCTCGGAGGTCGGCCCATCGCCGCGGGCCGTGCCGTCCGCGGGCGCGGCGGAAGACGCGGATGCCGCTGCTACCCGAACCGCTTGCAAATCCGCAAGGGTCCGCCACGTCTGGGACAACCCCGTCTTGTGGCGCGAAGTGTGCACGTGGGCGTACGGGCGGAAGGTCCTCTTGGTCAAGGGAGCCTATTGGGCCTTTTTCGCGGCGGCCGCGGCGGCACTGGCGGTCTTTCAGCGGCCCGAGGCGGGATTCTCGATCCTCCCCGCCGCGGTCCTGGTGCCGTTCTTCCTGCTCAGTCTGATTTTGGTGAACACGCAGGCCGTAACGGCCCTGACCAGCGAGCGCGACGCCGGCACGCTGGACCTGATCCTGGTCTCCCAGGTCACCCCCAAGGAGTTCATCTTCGGCAAGCTGTTGGGCACGCTTTATAACGTGAAAGAGGTCGTCCTCCTGCCTCTCTTGCTCTGCGGCTACCTGTATTGGCAGGGGCGAATCTCGGCCGAGAACTGCTTTTATTTGATCGTGGGCCTGGCCGTGCTGTACGGGTTCGCCGCGATGCTGGGGCTGCACGCCGGCCTGACCTATGCCAGCTCGCGCAACGCCATCGCGGCCAGCCTGGGCACGGTATTCTTCCTCTTTATCGGCGTGGCCGTGTGCATGCGCGTGATGTTGGCCTTCAGCGGATCGTTTCAGGCCCAGCTCCACCCCTTTCTGGCATTCATGATCGGCGGCGGGGCCGGCCTGTTCTTGGCGCTGGGATCGCGCAACCCCTCCAACGCCATCGCCCTGGCCTCCTTCGCCTGCCCCATCGCCACCTTCTACGCCCTCACCAGTTTGTTCCTGGGGCAGACGCACCTGGCCTTTCTGGCGTTGACGGGGGCCTATGGATTCGCCACGGCGGCGATGCTGATACCGGCCATCGACGAATTCGACTTGGCGACGGGGAGAACCAGTCTGGACGAGACGTGACGCCATGAACGCGGCTCACTCCGCGGCGGATCGCCGGTTTCCGCCGACCATGCCCGCCTCGCGGTGCGGCAAGGCGGAACGTCGCGTCGGGTCGCGTCCCTGGCGACGGGAGGCCGCGGTCTCGTGACCGAATGGTGGATGGTGGCGCCCCTGCTTGTGACGATGGCCGCCCTGGCGGCCGCGTCGGCCTTCTTCTCGGCGTGCGAAGCGGCCTTCTTCTCGCTGCGGGCGGCGGATCGCGAGGCGATGGCCCATGGCGACTTGGGAGAACGGCTGGCCGTGGCCCTCCTCCGGGATCCCCAGCGACTCTTGACCGCGATCCTGTTTTGGAATCTGATCGTCAATTTCGCCTATTTCACGCTGGCCTCCATCGTCACGCTCCGCTGGCAGGCGTCGGGGCGGGCGGAATGGGCGGGCGTCTTCGCCACCGCTTCCGTGTTCGCCCTGATCCTCTTCAGCGAAATGCTGCCGAAGAGTCTGGCCCTGTCGGTCGCCCGACGATTCGCCGGTTTCGCCTCCTTGCTGCTCTCGCCCGCCGTCCGCATCGCCGCGCCGGTCCTCGACTTTCTCCGCGGCATCGCCACCGCCCTGCTCCGCGTCCTGCGTCCGAGCTTTCGGCCGGAACCGTATCTTCGGGTGCGAGACCTGGAGATGGCGGTCATCCACACCCACGGGCCCGCCGCGGCGCTGCAGCGCGAGTATGAAACCATCCAAAACCTGTTGCAATTGTCGGACCTTTCGGCCGAAGAGGTGATGCGACCCCGGACCGAGATTCGGCACCATCATCCGCCCCTGACGCCGGCCGACTTGCAGGGCGGAATCCCTCCTAGCGGCTATTTCATCCTTTTGGATGACGAAGACGAGGTCTTCGCGGCCCTTTCGCCGGAGACGTTGTTGCGGCACGCCGACGCACTGGGAGCGGCGGGAGGCGACGGCCCGCAGCCGCCGCAGGGGTCGCAGGCGCCCCCGCCGGCGCCGGGGCTGGAACGCTTCGCCGAACCGGTGACCTACGTCCCCTGGAAGACCTCCGCCGCGGCGGTTTTGCAAACGCTGTGGCGCGAAAAGAAGGCCGTGGCGGCGGTCGTCAACGAATTCGGCGAGACCATCGGCGTCGTGATCGTCGATGACTTGTTGCGGCGGATCTTCGCCCCCCGCACCGGACGCAGCGAAATGCTCTGGCGGCGGACCTCGATCCGCCGCGTGGGGGCGGGCGTGTGGCAGGTGACGGGCATCACCGGCGTCCGCCGAATCGAGCGATTCTTCGGGCTGACTTTGCCCCCCACGCGGCATTTCACGATCGCCGGCGTCCTGCAAGAGCAATTGGAGCGGGTCCCGCGAGTGGGCGACGAATGCGACTGGGGGCCGTTCCGCCTCCGCGTCGTCCAGGTCCGCCGCGACAAGCCGGTCGTGGTCGAGTTGCGGCGCCGCGCGGAAGACGAAGAGGAGGCCGGTCCGTGATCGCCTTGGCCTTGATCCTGACTGCGGCCGGATTGCTTTTGAGCGGGTTTTTCAGCGGCTCGGAGACGGCGCTGTACCGCGTGGCGCGGCTCCGCTTGGAGCTGGCGGCGAAGACCGGGGATCGCGTCATGGCGGCCGTGGCCTGGATCGCCGCCCGGCCCTGGCTCTTCATCGGGACCCTGCTGGTCGGCAACAACGTGGCGAATTACGTCTTTTCGATGGGCGTCATTCTGATCATTCAAAACGCCACCGATTGGCGGGGCGCGGCCGCGGAGACCGCGGCGGCATTGCTGGCGGCTCCCCTGCTCTTTCTGTGCGGGGAACTGCTGCCCAAACGATTGGGACTGGAAGCCCCTTTCGCCATGCTGCAACGGTTCGGCCCGCTGCTGATCTTCTTCGCCGTCCTTTTCGCGCCCGTCTCCCTGCTCTTGTATCTTTGGAACCGCCTCTGGAAGGCGCTCGCGGCGGCGGGACCGGAGGACGTGCGATCCTTCATCGCCGACCGCGAACTGCGCCACATCCTAGACGAGGCCCGCGAGGCCGGGTTACTGTTCGACGTCCAGCGGGTCTTGGCCGCCCGCATCTTCGCGGCCGCCTCGCAGCCGATTACCGCCCACATGCGCCCCCTCTCGCAGTTTCCCATGGTGCCCTGGAACGCCCCCGCGCAAGAGGTCGAGGCAGCGCTTCGGCCGGACCCGCCGTTCGTGCTACTGCGACACCCCAAGCGGAAAAATATCCCCGCCGGTTACCTCTTTGCAGTATCGATTCTGCTGCGGCAGGGAGAGTCCGACCGCATCGAGCGCCGCCCGCTGATCCGCGTCCCCGCCGACGAAACGGTGATCGAGGTGCTGACCCAACTGTACGAATCCGGCGAGCCGATCGCCGTGGTGCGGGATCGCGCCGGGTCGCCGCTGGGGGTCGTCTTGGAAAGCGATCTCCGCCGGGCACTTCTGGCGGCGGAAGACGAGCAGCCGCCCGGCGAGCCCGCCCCGCCCGTCAGCGCGACGTGAAGCCCTCCGTCGCGACGAGGGGAGCCGGCGGTTCAAGGCCGAGGTCCTGGAGGGCCGCGCTCTGTCGTGGCCGAGATCAACGCAAATGGGCCGGTAAGTTCGGCAGCCGGATGCTGCCCGTCGTGGACCGGCCGCTATCGCGCAAACGGCTGCGAAAGGGGGCCGCAACCGCGCCTGCGCCGCCGGCCGCAAGAATATCCCGTTGCGAGATATCCGGCCTTCGCGGACTGCGCCCTTGGGCGAAGCGGGTTACTCTTTGTGATATCCCAGCCCGCGTATCACCGCCAGCAATTCCTCGTAATTGATGAAACGGCGGCGAAGGCGGAACTTGTATTCGTCGATGGCGCGTCCCAGCTCGCGGGCGTCCGGCGAAAGCTCGTCGTAACTGTTGGTGAATTGGCGGCGTTCCACGCCCGGCCCTGAGCCGGCGCTCTTGCGGCGATCCATGAAGGCGGGCACGTCTTGTGCCGCGGCCGCGTGCAGCGGCTCCGGCGTTTCGGCGGGGGGCGGAAGCGGAGCAGGGCCGCCTTCGCAAG
>JAAZNR010000556.1 GCA_012798155.1 Thermogutta sp.
CCGACCCCATCCGGCTGGCTGCTCCGCCTCTCCGACGGCACGACCGAACCCTGCGACGCCGTCGTCTGCGCCGTCCCCTGGCGCGCGTGCGCCCGCCTGTTCCAGCGTTCCGGGCCGCCCTTGTCGCCGGAGCCGCCGGCCTGCTCCGCACTTTCGCCCCAGCCGGGAGAGATCGTCGGCGTCCACTTGTGGCTCGACCGGCCGGGGTTTTCCTTGCCCAACGCCGTCCTCTTGAACACCCTTTCCCAGTGGGTATTTCGCCCGGATTACGAGGAAGCGGACTCCGCGAACCGGGACGGCGAACGCAGCGCGGCGTCCAGCCGCGAGTGGTACTGCCAGGTGGTCATCAGCGCCGCCCATGCCATGCCCCTCCCGGCAAGCGGCGATTTAGCGGCGGTAGCGATGGGGGAACTGAGCGAGATTTTCCCGCCCTTCAGGGACGCTCGATTGCTCCGCTCGCGCGTGGTTCGCGAAAAGGAGGCCGTTTGCTGCCCGCGACCGGACTGGGAAGCCCAACGCCCCCCGCAAAAGACCCGCTTCCCGCGATTGGCCGTGGCCGGAGATTGGACGGCGACCGGCTGGCCCGGCACCATGGAAGGCGCGGTCCGCAGCGGCCTTTCCGCCGCCCGGGTCATCCTCGCCCAATTGCGGGCCGGCAACTGAACCGTCCCCCGCGGGGACCTGGCACGCAATCGCGGGTCGCCGTCCGCCCGGAGGTTCCGCGTCGGGCATGACCCCCCGCGCGGTGCCTTCATCACTCCAACCGCGGCGCCCTCGTCACTCCAACTGCGGCCCCAAGTTCCCGTACGTCCAGGGCGAGGTCACCGGCTTCACCCGCGGCGGCTCGGGAATCGGGCCGGGAGTCAGCCCGCGGACCAGTTCCAGCAGCCCGTCGCGAATCTTGTCTCCCGCCGTGATCTCCAAGTTGCTGTACGCCGTCAAGCGCGTCTCGTAACCGCCGCCGTTCGGGCCGAAGGCGTCCGTCGTCGGCACGTAGCCCACGCAACCGTTGGCCAGCCCCACCGGCATGGTGAAGGGGAACGGCGACCCCGCCTTCAACTCCAGACCGTAGCGGCAGAAATACTCGGCCGGATTGCCCAAAATGACCAGCGGCCCGATCTGCACGGCCTGCAACTCCACCTCCGCTTGCGGCGTCTTCTTCATCATGGCGTCCAGCAGCACCGTTTGCACCGCGAAGATCCAGTCGGTATGGCCGACCTCCTTCGGGTCTTTCCTCGTCAGCTCCAGGGCCTGCCGCACGCGGTCGGGATTGGGAGGCCGCCGCGGTATCGTCAGCCGCTTCACCGCGGTTTGGAGGGGCACGGTTTGCCCCCGATGCATCTTCAGCAGGACCTTGATGCTCTCCGCGCCCACGCTCCCGCCCACCAACTTGGCCCACTCCTCGCCCGACGGCTGCGGGTACGGCCTGAGGTTGTCCACCTGCGTGACGTCGCCGGAGAAACCGGCGAGAAACAGCACGACCACGTCCGGCCCGAAGAATCCCCGGATGGCCTTCTCCATGTAGTAGATCCAGTTGGCCGAAATCCCCCCGGGGTTGGTCGTGGCGTGACACGCGAAGTTCACCACGCAGCCTTGCAGATTCCCGCTCTCGTCGAACGCTCCCCACACGATGACCTCCGGATCGACGGGGCCGGCGACCTCGACGATATCCGGGTTCATTTGGCCGGGGTGCGTGAAGGTCAAGCCGTTCTTCATGCGGAAGCGGCGGTTGAAGGCCACCCCTTCCGCCAGGCCCTTGCCCACCCCGCAGGTCGCCGGCTTCCGCGCCTGAAAGGCCTCGCAGACCGCGGCCGCGATCCGGGCTTCGACCTTTTCCAGGTAGCCCTTGTCCGCCGAAGATGCCACCTCATACGCCAGATGCCGCACCCATTCGTCGGCGTCGTCGAACTCGCCGGGGAGGACCATGCCGGTGGGACCGGCGGAATGCGAGTGCGTGGCCGCGATCAGCACCGCCTCGCCCGGCAAGCCGCAACCCGCTTCGATCGCCCGCCGGGCCGCCGCGATCGTCGACTCGCGCAGCATCAGGGCGTCCACGCTCACCAGCGCTACCTGCCGCGTGCCGTCATCCAGCACCGCCGCCCGGACCTTGCAGGGGTCGTGCAGGCTGCGGTGGTAGGCCTTGCCATAACCGCCGGGCTGCTCCATCCCGATGTCCGGCGTGATGTCCCGTTCCGCGAAACCCACCAACAGCGGCTTGGCCGCCGGGGCCTGTTCCGCCGGGGACCGCTCCGGCCGGAGCGCCGCCCCGACCGCGCCGCAGATCAGCACGCAATGCCAAGCGACCGCCCGAACCCTATCGTGCGACATCGTTGCGACCTCCTACGCCTGGACCCGATTACCTGCAACGGCTACTCATACCTGCGAGGCTTGCCTGTCACCGGCAAGGCTTACTGATACCCGCAAGGGTTACCTCACGCCTGGAAGGCATACCTGCCGGGCAGACGGACGTTATTGTAGCACGAATCCGGCGGCAAGTCCCACGCCCGGGGGTAGCGAACGGTCGTTGCGCCACGCGGTGATTTGGAGGAAGCTGTCTTTTGGGACGCAGAGTGCCGCTGGCAGCCGCTTCGTCGAGACGATGCTGACGGTCATCCAGACCTGCCGCGACCAGGGCCGCAACGTCTTCGCCTTTCCGACCAAGGCTATCGAAGCTCATCTCGCCCAGCAACCCGCGCCCTCATTGATCTCCAGGGTGTGAACGGTTACCAGAATCCCTGTCATGTCGAGCAGTTCGGTAATACAGATATCCGATGACTCGGTTACTCGGCTTGCCGGTAACGGTTAGGTAGCGAGGCCACTTTTGCCCGACAATGTCACGTCGTTCCCACCAATTGGCCGTTCGCTCCAACGCGTCGACAACCCCGATATGCGAATATGTGTAGAAAGTCTCGTTGGGAACGGCGATTGCGTCCACATCGTGCAGCGGCATGTCCTCAATCTTCGCTATCATCTCGTCGGGAACTACCCGCATTCCTTCAAGACTCTGCCAATAGTCTGTCGGAAGAAAGCACCTTTTTACCGACTCCGGAATGATAATGCGTTGGCGCTGCTCTTCCCGAAGTGTGGCCAGATATCTTGCAAACTCGGTGACGCAATTCGGCCGCCCGACGTATGCCACCGTCCATGTGGAGATCACTATCATCGCGCCGGCGGCGACAAGTATCGTAGCTTGTGAAAACCTATAATGCCTGTGCACGGCTGCAAGCATACCGCCTGTAAGGATACACCCAAACGCGGCGGCAGGAATCAGATACCGGGCGTTTATCGCAGGGAGATTCCAAGAATGAATAGAGGTCGTGCCCCAAAAATGGTAGGCGGTAAGCACGCACAAGGCGATGATGATATGAATGCTATTATATCTGGCTCGCGACCATCTGTCCACTATCGCGATTCCGGCAAGCAGCGGGAGAAAGCTAAAAGAGCCTGACGGGAGAAGGTGGCCTAAATATCCGCGGAAGTAAAATAGCTTGGCGGACAGAGACAGCGGCCGATTTCGTGGTGCGTCGATCGCGTGCCCCGCATTTTGTAGAACATCCTGAAAAAAACGAAAGCCCGGATTACCCAGCCACCACCAAAACCCGAAAGCCTCGAGGCCGAAGTAGATTAGCGCCGAAAATCCAAAAACTGCTGCTGCCAGTGCACAGATCTTCGCCTTGTGTCCCTGCAACAGGCTACTCGCGGGAAGAATCAGGGCGAGCAAGAAAAAGGGCTGCCGAACTCCGGTCGCAATCCCGGCGGCTAGTCCGGACAAAGCCACCCAGAGATAGAACCTGCCGACTTTCCCTTGCACGACGTCAAACGCCTTGATCCAGAGAAGCATGGATCCGAGCGCGAAAGCCAGTCCAAGGTCGTCGGTTAGGCAGTGGGTTGCAAGACGAATATGAATCGGCAGAAAAGCAAAGATCGCCAATGCGACGTGCGCCGACGGAATGTCGTAAAGGCGGCGGGCCATGGTCCACAACAATAGCCCGACTATCACGAAGGTCGCCAGCCCCGCGCTTTGCAGGCTCGGCGTCGTCATGCCGAATAACTTCCCCCACCCGGCCAGATAGGCCAGATAAGGCAAGCGTACGGCGACGGCCCCGTCGAAATACTCGGGCAGCGTTCGCTGGGCGAGGGCGTAGGCGTGATTGATGTATCGAGCTTCGTCGCCATCGGCGGACGGACTCCAATGGATCACCCTCATAGCCAGACCCAACGCCAGCAATAGCGTAAGGGTTATCGTTGGGCCCGCAAGCTGGGACCCGCTGCGGTACGAATCCTCAAAACCATTTGCTGCCGTCATAGTGCCAAATTCCCCTTTCTGCAATCGCAGTCGCCTGTTGTCCGCCTCCTACTGGCAGATTTGAAGAAACGCTCGCACTGGGCTACGCTTTCCCTTGCGCCTCTGGCCGGCGCTTTCCTATGCTAAAAATCAATTACGCAGCGGTCGAACTCGGAAATAATCAAACAATCACGCGAAAATGTGATTTGCCGCGTTTGCTACGATCTA
>JAAZNR010000557.1 GCA_012798155.1 Thermogutta sp.
CGTCACGGATCTCCTGCGGCACGTCGCTCTCGGCGGGCGGTTCCGCCTTGGCGGCCGCCAAAATGGCGTCGGCCAGCTTTCTCTTTTCCTCCGCCGCCTTTTCCGCCTCCTGCGCGGCGGCTTCCGCCGCTTGGACTGCCGCGGATGCGGCTTCCAATTGTTTCGCCAGGTTTGCCAGGGTCGATTCGGCCAGGGACTTCTGCTGATTCGGGCGGGCCAGTCTCTCCGCGAGGGCATCGACCGGCTTTTGAGCCTCGCGTTGGGCTGCCTGGGCTTCGCTCAGAGCGGCCTTGGCTTGTTCCGCCGCCTTGCGTTTGGCCTCGGCTTCGGCCGCGGCGTTCTTTTTCTCGTCCTCCGATTTCGCGGCGTCTTCCGCGACTTGTTTTGCGACTTGCTCCGCCTCCTGGGCCGCCTTTTCCGCCTGGGCCGCGACCTCCGTCGCAGAGGCGACACGATTGGCCGCGGCCGCCAATGCCTCGTCCAGCGGCTTTTTCTCGGCTTCCAACCGGGCTATTTGAGCCGTCGCCAGTTCTAGTTGCTTTTGAAAGCTCTGTTGAAGTTGCTGCAAACGGGTCAGGGCCATGCGTGCCGAGTCGGCCGCCCGGCGCAAGGCCCTAGCTCGATCCGCGGCTTGTTTCGCCGCGATCTCGTGTTTATCGGCGGCTTCCGCCGCCGCCTTTGCCGCGGCCTCCGCCTCCCTCGCCGCCTTCTCCGCCGCGTCGTAGGCGTCTTGCAAAGGTTGGGCGGCGGCCCTCGCCTCGGCAAGGGCCTGATCCAGCGGGGGTTTGGCTTCCGTGGCTTCCGCCAGCTCCTTGACGGCGGCCGCCAAGCTCTCTTCCGCGCGCTTCAATTCCTGGACGCCCGGCTCACCCGACAGGTCCTTGGCTTCCGTGGCTCGTCGCCGCTTGTCGTTGGCGGTCTTGCTTGCCGCGGCGAAGGCGGCGTCGGCCTTTTGCATCGCCTCGCGCAGGGGCACGAGGGCCGCCTCGGCTTCACGAGCCGCCTGTACCGCCGCCTCGTACGCCGCCCTCGCCTGGGCCACTTCGTCCGGCGGACCGCCGGCGGCCTCCTCCCCGGCGGCTATGCCGACGACTTGCGAGGCCGCGATAAGGTACAGAAGTACCCGAAGTGCCGCGACGGACCAAAACGTTTTGCGGTTCATCGTGAATTACCTCTCAAGGCTGCGAAACGGGCGTCCCGCAATCGACGCCGGGATCTGGCACGCATCGGCCGTGCTCAAGCCCGGCGTAGGCCGCGGAACCCCTAGCGACCAAAAAACACGGCTTAGCGGCTCCCCGCTCGGCTTGCGGCGCCGCGGTAAAAGGGCAGGGCGACGGAGGAAGGCTTTGAACCGTCGTCATGGGGATTGACGACCAATTCCAGGCAGGTTGGGGGGAAGGAAATCGTCCAGGTTTATTCTACCCGCTCGCCAGGCGTGCGATCCAGTCGCTTGGGCGGCGAAACCGAATTCAGAAAACGGGCGACCTCGCGTCGGCGTCTCCAACGATGCTCGACCGGCCGGCTCACCGCGACGGGCACTGTCGGCTCACCTTCGCGTCGGCGGGTTGACGCCCTTGCGGCAGCCATTCAACCCGCTTTATTATGGTACGCGCACCATCCGTTCGCAACAGTTTAATTCAGCGATTTTGAATTTTTTCAATCCGGGGCACCGATGCGGTCCTTGGCTCCGGCAAACAACTCGCGGTGGGGCTGAATGCAACGCGCTCCCTCGCCGGTCCGGGCCGCCGTTTTCGGCATCCACGTATCGGCATCGAGACATCGGCATCGAGACATGGGCATCGAGATATAGGCATCGAGACATAGGCATCGAGACATGGGCATCGAGATATAGGCATCGACGTATCGGCATCGACGAATCCGCATCACCGCAAGAGGGCATCGCGATTCGGGTCGAATTCGGGGAAAATGGGGGCCGGCCGGCGGTCCGCCGTGCGGCAGCGCTTGAGGATAACAGATTCGCGCCTTTGACAGAGGATAACAGAGGCACACCCCTTTGACAGAGACTACCACGCACGCGCACCTTTGGCGGTTGCGAGAAGTTGGCACCAGCCTCGGCAACCTTGTGCTTCTTGCCAACCTTGTCGGCCGAGGGCCGAGCTGGAGACAGCGGTTTTGTTCCAACCGCATATCCCAACGGCGGTGATTCAGGCAAATTGCCGCGTTCCTATTCACGAGCAGTGTTGCCGTCTTCTGCTCGCTTCCGATTTTGCTCGCTTCCGAAAATACCCCGCTTGACTATACAGCGCAAAGTATGTACTCCACTTATTCTTGCATTGACGTCGCCCGACGGAATGGTTACGATCAAGCGGTTCAAAGTAACTTTGGGTAGCCCGCTCGGCTTGTACGCTTTCTTGCTTGCGGGAATAGCATTGACGGGCCGATAAGGTTATTTCGCGCGGGAGCCGATACAGGATATAGGTGGGTTGCCGGCGATATCGCCGTCGGTACGTCGCTCTTTGCTCATGGAACCGAGCATCCTGCCGGGTAAGGGAATGCCATGCGAACCTTCAATGTCGAGTCCGGTCGGCGTACCGCTTGGTGGATTGTCTCTTGCCTGCTTATCACGTCCGGCTGCACATCGACTCGGGCCGACCGTGGCGCCTTGTTGGGTGGCCTGTTGGGGGCGGGGACCGGGGCGGTGGTGGGCAATGCCGTCGGAAGTACGGCGGCGGGCGCGGCGTTGGGTGCCGGCGTGGGAGCGGTCGCCGGGAGCGCCATCGGTGACAGCTTGGACGAAATCGAGGCCCAAAACCGCGCGGCGATCGCCCAGCAACTGGGACGGGAGATCCAGCCCGGCCAAGTCACCTACGAAGACGTTATCGCCATGACCAGGGCCGGGGTCGCCGAGGAACTGATCCTGACCCACATCCGAAACAACGGCATGGTCTATCCGCCGGGGGTGGATGAGATCATCAGATTGCAGCAAGAAGGAGTCAGCACCGCCGTCATCAAGGCCATGCAGGAACCGCCGCGCCGTCCCCCGGCGTCCACGCCGTCCACCGTGGTCATCCGCGAGCCGGCCCCGCCGGTTGTCGTCCACGAGTACCACGACTACTGGTGGGGACCGCCCGTTTATCGTCGATATCACTATCGCCGACCGCCGCCACCGCCCGGCGTCAGCTTCGGTGTGACGATCCGGGATTGAAGCTCGCATACGGCGAGGGCGAGATACAGGCTCGATCTCATCGCCCGGGACGACTGTCCCGCGGCTTCACTGGGGCCGTGTTTCCTGCCGGGCGTCACTTTTGCGGAGACTCGCCCTGCCCCTCCCGGCTCCCCCGCTCCGCCTCTTCCATTTCGCGGATCGTGACGTTGCTTTCCATGGAGCGACGCGGGTCTTTCTTGCCTTCACCCGGCGAGGGCGGGATGATCTGCTTGATCACTACGTCGTCGAACTCCACGGTGCCCGCCCCCAGGTAGGCATACAACATCACCCGGCCCCATTGCGGCGTGTATTGCGTGTGCCGCGGGGTAAAATCCTCCGTATGCACGTTCCAGGTGTTGGCCGGCCCTTTCAGATTCTGCTGGCTGCGATAGCATTCTCGCATTCGATCCCAGTCGATGGCGGAAGCCGAACCGGACCGCGGTGCCGTCCGCGAGGGACTTCGCGAGGGGGTAGCGCGGGGAGCGGGCGCGGTCGGGTTGCGGCGCTCGCCCGGCGAAGCGGTCGCACTTCCCGCTCGGGCATACTCGCTCGGCATCTCGTCATAGCACTTGATGAACACCTTGGGGCTGGGACCGGTGGTTCGCCAGCGACACTGAAAGCGATACGTGGCACCCTCCTGGACTTGGAAAGGGAGGCTGTAATACATCACACCCGTCGTGTCTCCCACATCCGCACCGAAGGTAAAGCGGATGACATGGTTGTCGGGGTCCGCGGAGTCTACCGCCCAGGCGACCAGCCGCCCCAACGGCTGGCGGTCTTGCCCGGCCGTCGGTTCCCAGCCCACGGGGACGCCGCCCACCGCCCGCTCAAAGTCTCCGCCCAATATCAAATTGGGGTTCTTGCTCCAATTCTCTTCGGCGATGGGATCGACCGGCCGCGGCCCCGAAGCGGGACGTTCGTACAAGGCATTCAGCATCTCCTGCACGTAGAGATGCGGAATCTCCGAGACGGAATTGGTCCGGGCCGACTTGTCGTAGATTACCCGAGGGTTCTGAGCATCCGAAAAGTCCACGCACTTGATAACCAAATCGTAGATTTCCCCCGAGGCGCCGGGAGCCCGCTCCACCGCACCCCAAATCGCGATGTCGGCTTGAAAATCCTCACGCACGATTTTCGCCATGCGTTCCAGCGGGGTGTCCGGCGATATCCGCAGCGCGTTCATCTCGCAAAAGTCTCGCACGTCGGCCATAGCTTCGGGGATGATGAACCCGCCTTCCCTTTTCAGCTTTTGCCACAGCAAATCGCCCACGATTTGGCCGTAGCGCCCCTGATCGAATTTCGACTCGAAGTCGAAGGGCACGACGACTTTTTGGGCCGAAGCGGACGGCGACGCCCCGAAGAGCGTGATTGCCGTCAAGAGGGCGGCCTGCGTTGCGGTACGGAACATGGGCAACCTCGTTGGCTGTGAGAGTGGATGGCAAAGGGCGGCACGTGGAGACGAATCCGGCGGTATGCTTCTCCTTTTTTGTCACAACCGGTTTCGTAACAGCTTTTGTCACAACCGGTTTCGTAACAGCCGCCTCCGGAAATGCCGATTTTTGCGTGGCCGAACCGTCAGGGGGCGGACGGTCCCGAGGCCGCTCCGCCGCTTTCTCCGCTCATCAAGCGACGATAGTAACCTCGCACCAAATCCTCCCAACCCGGTGGAGTCGGATCTTGGGCACTGCCCAGGATTTCCTTTTGGACATCGGTGGGCAGGTTGGCGCCGGTGTCCTGCTTGACCTCGAATTCCCC
>JAAZNR010000558.1 GCA_012798155.1 Thermogutta sp.
CCCCGCCACAACCCGGCTTCGCGGGCGTTGTCAACCCCGATCTGACAGCCGTTACTGTAAGCTGCACGAAATGGAACGGGTTCGGGGATTCGGCTGGATCGCCGGGAGAACAAGCTCCTCGGGCTACTCAGCCTATCTGCCGCCCAACGCCGTCGATGCCGACGCCATGGCAGAGGGGATCGGGTTCGTGGGTGCCAGGATTCATCACGCCGGGGGGTCAACACGCTGATGGGCGACGGCAGCGTCCGATTCGTCCACGATACCGTCCGCCTAGACATCTGGCGAGCGCCGGCGACCGTCCGCGGCGGAGAAGTGGTTGCCGAGTAACGCCGAGCGGCTGCGGAAGTGCCAAGCCCGGCGACGGCGACAGTCATTTCTCCGAATCGAATAGGAACGAAGTTTTCCGGTAGCTGCCCGGGCCGACCAAGGCCGATTCATTCACAACGTCACGGCCCGGAGGTACCCTTTTTCACAACGTCACGGGCCGGAGACGCTCCGTTTCACAACGTCATGGCCACAAGGCGCCCTCCGTTCACAATGTCACGGCCGGAAGCCGTCCCCTTTCACAGCGTCATGGCGGAGAGGCGTCCCGTTCGCCGAGACCTCTTGGTCGAAGAATCGCGCGGCTCGGCGGAGCGCCGCCTTCGCCCCGCCGGCGGACGGGGCCTTGCCCCCGCGATCTCGCCCGCTCAAGCCTATCCCACTTGGGTCAGCCGCCCGGCGACAAGGATTGCGCGTTCGCAAAGGCCTCCGCGAGCAGGGGAAAAAGGCCGCCCGCCCGATTCGGCCATTCCGGCGGAGGTGCATCGCGGGAACCGCCCTCACAAACCCTCGAAGTCGATGACCTCGCCGCCGTTTCGCGTGAGCATGGCTCGCACCTTTTCCACCGGCGTGGAGTAGGGCAGGAATCGGACGCTCCCGTCGCCCAGCAGCACATTGATTCCGCCGGGATGGCCGCGGCGATGCTTCGGCTCAGCGAACCAGGCTAGGAACTCCTCCAGCGTGATATCTCGCGGTTCGGCCCAGCGTATTTCGGAATCCGGCCACTCGACGCAGAGAATGGTATTGCTCAATCCGTCGACGATGTCGGGGCAAGACACGATCTCGTCCGGGTCCGCCATCGTATCCGGCCCTACAACCCGGACGTAATGCGTGCGCAACAAAGGCCCCTCGACCGAAGGGCAGTTGTATTCGGGCAGGACCGTATTCACGACGAAGGCGTTGTCGGGCGCATCCCAGGATTGGCTCAGGTCGTAACGCTCATAAAGTGCGGCCTCGTTCAAGTACGGCAGAATCAAGGTCCGCCAACCGGGGGCCGCCGGATCATCGGGGGTCACCGGCGGAAAACACCTGTACACGTCATGGTAATTCAGCATGGCCAGGCCGATCTGTTTCATGTGATTGAGGCACTGAGAACGCCTCGCGGCCTCGCGTGCCGCCTGCACGGCGGGGAGCAGCAAGGCGATCAAAATGCCGATCATGGCCAGCAGGACCATGGTCCCGGCCAGGACCACCGCCAAGATCACGACCCAGAAGGTCCGTCTTCGGGGAGAATCCGCGTAGGCCGGGCCGAATCCCGCCCCGCCGGGCACTTGAACGGGCTGGCCGCATCTGGCGCAACGACCGGTCGTCCCGGCGTATTGATCGGCCGCTTCGATGGCGTTGCCGCAATGGGGGCAAAAGAACTTCACGACCATCGCCGTTTCTCCCGGAATGGCGTTTCGACGACGC
>JAAZNR010000559.1 GCA_012798155.1 Thermogutta sp.
ACTTGTTTCATGACATGACCTTCAAAAAAGAGTGGGGGCATCCCTTCGGCAGGCGTATTTCCGAACCGCAACCGAAGAGCGGCGAGCGAAGTCGCAGCCCCGGCCGAACTCGGCCATCAAGATAGCAAATGCACCGATCTGCCGACAGACGATCGCGTGCGGGGAGCGTAACTGGATGAGGGAACTCAGGTGGGATAAGGAAAACTCCGATCGACACGATGAATACTTCGTCCATTATCGCGGAGGAGGGCTGCCAGGACAACTCCACCCCCGCGGATTCGGCGCCACCCGTGCGGACCGCCCCTTCACGCGCCTGCCCGGGCCTCTTTTTGGAAACGCAGAGAGCATGGATTTTGAAACGCAAAGGCGGGGCCCGCACGGACTTTGAAACGCAGGGGACGCAAAGGACGCCGAGAAAGAAATTGGTATTTGCAATTGTCCGTTTTCTGCCTCTCTGCGTCCTCTGCGTTCTCCGAGTTTCCGTCTCTTTGTTTGCCAAAGCCCAATTATTTGCCAAAGCCCAATACTTTTCAGTTCCGGCCGGGCGGGTGACAAACATGCCCGGGTGGCCGGGCGAAATGGCTGGGTGGCTGGGGTCGAAGCGGAGCGCAGCCCCCAGCTCGTAGCGGATTGAAGCCCCCGGACGCCCTCGCCGGCTGAGACCCGCATGACGGGGACGGCTTGGGCCGGTTCCGCTCCCATCAACGGGGATCCGCGGGTTGGTTCGCGAACGTACCGATCCACTCCGCCGCCTTGCTCAGGAGCGTTCGGGCATCGCAGGGTTTGGACAGGTAATCGTCACAGCCCGCTGCCGTGCACCGCACCCGATCCTCCGGCATGGCCTGGGCCGTCAGGGCGACGATCGGTACGGTCACTCCCGCTTGCCGCAGCCTCCGCACGGCCTCCCAGCCGTCCATCTCCGGCATCTGCATGTCCATCAGAATCAGGTCGAAGGCCTTGCCGCCGACGTCGTCCGGCCGATCCGTCCCCGCGTCTTGCCCCAGTACGTACTCGCAGGCGATCCGGCCGTTCTCCGCGATCGTCACTTCGGCTCCCGCTCTCCGTAGGAGGAATGCGAACAGGCGTTGATTGTCGGGTCCGTCTTCGGCCAAGAGGATGCGGCAGCCGGGCGGCAGTGAGGGGAGCGGCTCTTTCTCGGGCCGGCCCGCCGCTTGCGACTCGGAGGCGCCCTCGGCGAGACTCCGCAATAAAGGGACGCCCTCCAAGGGGCCGGGATCGATCGTGACGGTAAAGCAGCTCCCCTTGCCCGGTTCGCTTTGCACCGAGATGTCGCCGCCGAGCAGCTTGGCCAACCTCTTGCTGATCGCCAGACCCAAGCCCGTGCCGCCGAATCGCCGCGAGGTCGATTCGTCACCCTGGCTGAACGGCCGGAATAGCCGCGACGTCTGCTCCGGCGTCATGCCGATTCCGGTATCGCGGACTTCGAAGGCCACCCGCGGCGGGCCGTCCGTTTCCGCCCGCATACCCACGGTCAAAGTGACCTCGCCTACCTCCGTGAACTTGATTGCATTGGCCAGCAGATTGATGAGAATCTGCCGCAGGCGGATGGGATCGGTTTGGATCGTTTCGGGGAAGACCTCGCGCGCGCTGACGGAAACCTTGAGACTCTTTCCCGAGGCCGGCGCCCTCATCAAGGCCGCGACGTCGCCGATCAGTTCGGCCGTCTTGACCGGTTCCTTGGCGATCGTCATCTTGCCGGCTTCCACTTTGGAGAGGTCGAGGATGTCGTTGATGAGTTGCAGGAGATGCTGCCCGTTACGCCGGATCGAATCGACGGCGTCGAGCTGCGCCGGATCGGAGAGCGAGCCGGCCAAGACCTCGGCGAAGCCCAGGACGGCATTCATGGGCGAGCGGATTTCGTGGCTCATGTTGGCGAGGAAGGCGCTCTTGGCCCGGTTGGCCTGTTCGGCGGCCTCCTTCGCCGCGGCCAGGGCCTCCGCCGTCCGCCGAAGCTCCTCCTCGGCCGCCTTCCGCTCCGTGACGTTGATCAAGGAGAGCAGGACACGGCGACCTCGCCCCAGCGCGACGGGCACCGCACTGAGCGAAAACCAGTACGGGCGAGGCGCTCCCCCCAGCGCCAGCTCGCGCTGCACTTCGCGAGCGAGTACCGCCCGGCCCGTCCGCAACACGGTATTGATGGCGTTGCGGATCGGGCAGTCCTTGCAGGCCTCGCCCGACCCGCAGCCGGCGGGGGCCGTGGCGGCATGAATGCAGCACAGCCCGTCGCCGGGCTGCCGCCCCACCCAGCCGGCCGCATTCTCGCCTACCAGTTGCGCAGCCACTCGGTTGAGGTGCTCGACGGCGCCGTCTTCAGCCAGCACGACCATGGCCGTGGGGGCCGCATCCAATATCGCCTGCAGGGATTCCTTTTCCGACTGCTGAGCGTTGCTTTGTCGGCGGAGGTCCTCTTCCAGCCGCTTCCGGTGCGTGATATCGACGAAGATCGTCGCCAGACGATCACCGCCCAGGGGGTGAATATCGATGTCATAGTAACGCTGCAGCGGTGGGAAGTAATCTTCGTAGTGCACGGGGGTCCGGTTTTCAACCGCGTGGCACATCCGGGCGAACAGCGAGCTTTCGTGAAAACCCGGAAATACCTCGGACATCGGTCGGCCGGCGGGGGTGTTCGCGCCGCATCCCGTGTGTCGTTCGAAGGCCGGATTGGCCTCTAGAATGACGTCATCGATCGGTCGACCGCTCTCATCTCTAAGCAATTCGTGGAACCTGACGGTCGCCACGGAATTGTGAATGAGGAAGTTCGACAGGACCTGCCACTCTTTTTGGAGAACGGCAAGGCGGCGGTAGTTGCACCGCGCGGAGAAAAACAGGATCGCAAAAGCCGTGAGCAGGGCGGCGGCATGGCCCAGCGGCCCAGGCGCAGGGTTCAGTGCGGCGGGGACCGCGATCAATAATCCTCCCGCTACCGTCGCGACGGCGGAGAGAGTGACGTCCCAGCAGGTCAAGGAAGACTTGCGGCTTTGCGCACGTACGTCTCTTTTCATGGCGGAGTTCCCGGCGGTCCAACGAAGCGGCGCACCGGCCGACGAGGCATCATGCGCGGGCTGCCCCCGCCGATCAAAAAAACCATAGCTTACGAAATTGGCGGGCGGGCGGGAAAAGCCGTCGCCGGCCCACGCAACGCCTCCGCGGGCGGGCCGAAGGGGAGAGATTCTTCGGCGCGTCTTGGAAGCGGCAGCCGTCCGGCCGGACAAAATGGCCGGGTGGGTGACAAACATGCCCGGGTGGCCAGACCAAATGGCTGGGTGGCTGGGGTAGCCCCCAGACGACCCGGGGTGGTGTTCCAGCCGGGTGGCCCGACCAAATCGTCGGGTGGGTGACAAACATGGCCGGGTGGCTGGACAAAATGGCTGGGTGGCTGGGGTCGAAGCGGAGCGCAGCCCCCAGCTCATAGCGGATTGAAGCCCTCGGACGCCCTCGCCGGCCCGCGGCTGTTGTCTCCGGCACGGACCCTTGATAAAGTGAACGGCAGTGGGTCTTGTGGACGGGTCGCCGATCGGGTAATCGCCTCACCGGCCGATCGAGGTTGGGGGATGCGTTTTCGCCCGGCTGCGGCGGCAAGACGCGGCATTCTCGCCCCGCGCGTGCGGAGGCGAGCGCGAATCCTATTTGCCCGAAAAGGTGCCGGCAGTGAACTCCGCCATATTGCAGCGACCCACGCTGGTGTTGAACCGTGACTGGCAGCCCATTCACGTGGCGACCGTCGCCCGCGCCCTGGTGATGGTCTATCAAGGGACCGCCCTCGTCGTGGACCCCGACGACTTCAGCATGTACACCTGGTCGGACTGGACGGAATTGGCCCCCGTGGACGGCGATCCGTTCATCCAATCGGTGTCGTTGCGGCTTCGCGTGCCGGAGGTGGTGGCCCTCAAGGAGTTCGATCGGGTCCCCTTCCACAGCGTCCCCTTCAGCCGCCGCAACCTGTTCAAGCGAGACCACAACACCTGCCAGTATTGCGGCCGGCAGGTGGCCGCCGAATTGCTCACCATCGACCATGTGATCCCCCGTGCCAAGGGCGGGGAATCGACTTGGGAGAACTGCGTGCTGGCCTGCACGGAGTGCAACCGCCGCAAAGGCTCCCGCACGCCCGAGGAGGCCGGCATGAAACTCCGCCGCAAGCCGGTCCGCCCGAAATGGCGGCCGCTGTACGCCGCCCGGGAAATCCGCGTGGAGAGTTGGACGCGCTTCATCAGCGAGGCCTACTGGAACGTCACGCTGGAGAAGTAGAGGCCGCCGCGTCCGCCGTTGCGGGCACGGCTATTGTTTCCACCGCCGGCTTACGCCGGCGGCTCATGGCGCGGCTGCAAAGCGCAAACGCGATGCACGACGCCCAAGCGCGAGCTAGCGGTGGGTGGCTGGGGTCGTAGCGAAGCGAAGCCCCCAGCAGACCCTCTTCGCGCTGTTCCCACCACCAGCTTACGCTGGTGGCTCGGGAAACTTGTGCAAAACGCAAACGCGATGCACGACGCGCAAGCGCGAGCTAGCGGCGGGTGGCTGGGGTCGTAGCGAAGCGAAGCCCCCAGCGGATCCTCTTCGCGCTGTTCCCACCACCAGCTTACGCCGGTGGCTCGGGTTTCGCGGCGCATCCACCCACCGGCTTACGCCGGCGGCTCATGTGTCGTTGCATCGTGACACCGCGGCGCTGCCACCCGCCGGCGGCCGGCGGGGCCGACGAACATGCAAGCAAGATGCGGCGGGAGCGACGCCACTGATCGCGGCGGCGTCAAAAGATGTGGGCCAGGCAGCCGCCGTCCACCGTAAGCACCTCGCCCGTAATGTACCGCCCCGCCTCACTCGCCAGGAGCAGCGCGGGCCAGGCGATTTCCTCGGGCTGCCCCCAACGTCCCAGAACCGTCCGACGGATAAACTCCGCCTGCTGTTCGGGGCTGAGCAGCGACATCGGCATTTCGGTGGCG
>JAAZNR010000560.1 GCA_012798155.1 Thermogutta sp.
ACGGCCAGGGCCGGATTGCGCCGAGCAAAGGTCTCGAGATACGCCTGGAGGATGATCTGGGCGGCGACCTTGTCGAGCCTTTTCTTTCGTTGTTTCTTGGTCATCGCGGCCTCCGTCAACCACGTCTCGGCGGTTCGGGAGCTGAATCGTTCATCCATGAACACGACCGGGACCCCTGTGGCGGATTCGAGCCATTGCCCGAACGATCGCGCCGCTTGAGACAACTCCGACTCCCAGCCGTCGCAGTGGACCGGAAGGCCGACCACGAACAAGACGACCCCCTCTTCGTCCTTAAGACGGCGGAAAAAGGCGGCATCCTGACGTTCATCCTTCGGAGAATAGACGTTCCACGGGGTGGCGATGGACCGTCCGGCGTCGCAGATGGCCAGGCCGATACGCCGCTTGCCGTAGTCGATGCCGACAAACCGTCCCGTCGATGGAATGGGACGCTCTTTCATGCCTTTCGCCACATAACCTCCTTGTGAATAAGCGTGACTTCCCCTTGTGAATTCGCGTAGGTTGCTCTTGCGAGCAGCCATGACCTGCTCTTGGGAGCATACATGACCGGCCGAACAAAGGGCCGGCCATGCCGCCCGGTTTCGCGGGCCGGGCTTCGCCCGCCGGTCCGACGCATCCCATCCCCTTATTTTAGCGGAAGCTCCAGTTATTTTAGCGGAAGCTCCGGCGAAAAAGTGCCGACGGCGGCCGTTTGCGTCGTAGCAGCAGGCGCGCGATGGGTAGCGGTAGCCGGCCCGCAAGTGGCAAAAGCCGGCCCGCGATACGCGGCACTCGTCCCCGGGCGAAAAGTCAACCTTTTGAGCCGCGGCCCCGCGTGGTATCATAGACCGCGAGCCGGAAAGCCCGCGTTGAGCCGCCGCGGTTTCCGGCACGAACGTCGTGATGGAGCGATTCCGCCCCGGATTTCGCGGGCGACTGCTTCAACCGAGGTCCGCCGGGTGGGGCGATTTCGCTCCCCAGCGCCGACAGGCCTTCCCTCCGCCAACGGGTCGCGTGATACCTGCCAAATCGAGATGACGCCGTGAACAGCAACGTGCCGGGCACTGGGAAATTCAAGGGAGGCCCGACCGCCGGGCGGCGATGGCGGACTTGGGGCCGGCACATCTTGAGCCTTCTCGTCGTCCTGGCGCTGGTCTACTTCCTCCGCAACACGCTGCTGGGGGCCTGGGAGCAATTTCATCGGCTCCAGGCGGACGCCGGCATTCGCCTCCCTTTTCGGTGGGGATGGTGCTTGGGAGCGGCCGCGATATACGTCGTGGGGATCCTTCCCGCCGGCTGGTTCTGGCATCGAGTGCTACGAGATCTGGGACAAAAGACGAGTTTGGCGCGGGCCATGCGGGCCTATATCATCGGCCACCTGGGCAAATATGTCCCCGGGAAACTGTGGGTCGTATTCTTGCGCGTGGGCTTGGTTGCCGGTCCGCAGGTACAGCCTTCGATGGCGGCCGCGGCAGTGTTTATCGAAACCTTGACGATGATGGCGGTGGGATCGTTTCTCGCCGCCGTCTATTTGGTCTTCGCTTGGCAGGGACACGGAGAGCTGCTGGCGGCGGCCGCCGGCATCGCGACCGTGGCCGTTTTCTTTACCCTGCCCCCGGTTTTCAAGCCCGTCTTGCGAATCGTTGCCCGCAAAAGCGGTCGCCAAGATGTGCTACAGGCCGTGGAACGCTTGGGATTCCAAACGTTGTGGCAAGGCTGGCTGGGCATGTTCCTCCTTTGGATTTGCTTCGGCATCAGCCTCTGGATGACGCTCCGCGCCCTGGGTCTGGACGGCGTGCCGTTCTGGGAACCGCTGCCTCGCATGGTTGCCACCGCCGCCATGGCCACCGTTTCCGGCTTCGTAATTGTCCTTTTGCCGGGAGGTCTGGGCGTTCGAGAGTTCGTTTTGGTGGCGTTGCTGGCGCCGTATCTGGCGGATTCCCTCGCCGCTACCGAATTGGCCGGTCGAGCGGAGTTGACGGCGGTCCTGGCGGCCGGATTGCTCCGCGTGATTTGGCTCTCGGCGGAAGTGGCGGCGGCGCTGGTTTCCTGGTTTTCGATCCGGCCCGCGCATCGCTCTCCGAATAACTCGCGGCCCAGTCAGCGCCCGCCCTCCGAAGGGGCGTTCGATGAGGACGCCGTGCACCAGGCCTTGCCGGCCGACTTGCCTTGAACGGTCGCGGTTTGCCGGACCAGCGGCCGTCAGGTAGGAACGGCCGGGAAAGGGATATCCATGATTCAGCCTTTGTCGATCGTGATACCGGTTTTCAACGAGGCTCCCAGTCTGCGGCAACTGCACGCGGAGATCGCCGAGGTTTTGGCTCAGCACGATTACACGGCGGAAATCATTTTCGTGGACGACGGGTCGCGCGACGAAAGCTGGACGGTAATCCGCGAGTTGGCGGCGCAGGATCGCCGTGTCCGTGCCGTGCGATTCCGCCGCAATTTCGGCAAGGCCGCGGCCCTCAGCGCCGGATTCGCCATGGCGCGCAATGCCCGGGTCCTGACGATGGACGCCGACTTGCAGGATGATCCGCGCGAAATGCCCAACTTTCTGGCCAAAGTGGAGGAAGGCTTCGACGTGGTCAGCGGCTGGAAAAAGATCCGCCACGATCCCTGGCACAAGGTCCTCCCCTCGCGCGTGTTCAATTGGATGGTCAGCAGCATGACGGGCGTGCGTTTGCATGACCACAATTGCGGCATGAAGTGCTACCGCCGCGAGGTTCTGGGAGAGGTGATTTTGTACGGCGAGCTGCATCGCTTCGTGCCGGTCTTGGCGGCCGCCCGCGGATTCACCGTCGGCGAACTCGTAATCCATCATCGCCCCCGCCGATTCGGCAAATCCAAATACGGATTCTCGCGTTTCGTGAAAGGCTTTCTCGATCTGCTGACGGTGCGGTTTCTGACCGGCTTCGGGCAGCGGCCGCAACATGTCTTGGGGACCGTCGGCCTGATTTCCTTCGGCTTGGGAGCCCTGATTCTGACGTACCTGGCCGCGCTTTGGACTTGCTCGCGTACCCTCCCCGGTTGGACCCCCATCACCCTGCACGACCGCCCCTTGGTAATTTACGCCACCGGCTTGCTGTTGCTGGGCGGACAATTGATGAGCATGGGCTTTCTCGCCGAGTTATTCTTGGCTTATCACGTCCGCCCCGAACGCACGTACTCCGTCGCGGAGCGGATCGATGCCCAGCCGCCGGCGTGACGAACTCGATCGGTGATCCCTTTTGCCCCGCGCACCCCCTGGGGCATCGAGGAAACGACTGTCCCACATCCCATGCATCGGGAGACCACGACGCATGATCGTCCCCCCGCATCCCGACACATCACGCACATTGCATCCTCCGCTCCTCCGTCGCGCCTGTTACGCGATTCTGATCACGGCCGCGGCGGGCGTCATGCTGGGCCGCATTCTGGCCGTCACCTCGGTCGATGTCCAACTGTTGGAACGTCAGCGATTACAGGATATTCCCAAGGAACTGGAAACACGCCGCGCCGAATACGCCGCCCGCGGGATTACCGGCGATCGGCTCGAGGCCGAAATGGCGCGGATCGAGAAGGCCCTGCGGGATCGGGCCGCCCTCAGCCGCCCCTTTCTCAGCGCCAATGATCGAAGTCGCTGGTGCACCGTCCGGGCACTGGTGGAACCGGAGATGCGCGTGCCCGGCGCCCCTTACGCCATCGATCGCGTCATCCAGGAGCCCCGCTGGGACACCATCGATATGGTCAAGCACGACGGCCATCTCTACTCCAGCAAGCCGCCGCTCTTTCCCACGCTCCTGGCCGGGCTTTATTGGGTGATTTTGCATACTACGGGATGGACGTTGCGGGATCAGCCCTACGAAATCGCGCGGGCCGTGTTGATTTTGGTGCACTGGCTGCCGCTGATAGCCTGCCTGGCCGGGATCGCTTCGCTCGTGGAGCGGTTTGCCGGCAACGATTGGACTCGCATTTTCGTCCTTGCGGCAGGCTGCTTCGGAACCTTTCTGAGCACGATGGTCGTGACGCTCAACAACCACTTACCCGGCGCGGCCTGCGCGTTCGGTGCCTTGTTCTTCGCCGTGCCGATCTTCCGGGACGGCCGGTGTGAAACCTGGCGCTTTGTCGTCGTCGGTTTTCTGGCCGCCTTCGCCGTGACGTTCGAACTGCCCTCGCTCATTCTCTTCGTCGCCTTGCTTGGTTTCCTGGCCCTGGTTTCCCTGCATAGAACCGTTTTGTATTTCTTGCCCGCCGCGCTGTTGGTCGGCGCCGCCTACTTCTACACCAACTGGCTGGCCCACGGAACGTTGACCATTCCGTACTCGCACCGTGCTGACGGAGGCGACAATTGGTACGACTACACGTATGAGCGAAGGGGTCGCCTGATCGAGAGTTACTGGCGCAACCCCGTGGGAATCGACAAAGGCGAGCCCTCGATCGCGGCCTATGTCTTCCATTCGCTCGTCGGACATCACGGCATCTTTTCCCTTACGCCGATTTGGCTCCTGACGGCGGGAGGAATCTGGTTCGCGTGCCGCGGCGAGGATCGCCGTTGGCGGGCCTTCGCCGCCACCGTTGCCGCGGCCTCCCTCGTCTGTTTGATCTTCTATTGGACGCGCGATCTCCGCGCCCGCAACTACGGCGGCCTTTCCTGCGGCTTTCGCTGGATGTTCTGGTGGGCCCCGTTCTGGCTTTTGCTCATGGTGCCGGCGCTGGACCGTCTGGCCCGGTCGCGATGGGGCAGGGGATTCGCGCTGCTTTGCCTGGCGGTTTCGGCGATGTCGGCGGCCTATCCCACGTGGTCGCCCTGGGTTCATCCCTGGCTCTTCCGCTGGTTGGAATATCAGGGCTGGATCGCGTATTGACGGCCGACCAAGGGAAACCGAGGGAAATGGCGCGGGACGGGCGGGCGGGGCGGCCCCGGGGCGTGGCGCCGCAAGCCCCGCGGCGAGCGACGAAGAAAGAACGGCTATTTTCGGGCCGCGGGGGCCTCGGCGCGGGCGGAATCGCAAGAAAACACCGCATTTCGGCCCATCCGCCGGTCGATAAACTGCTTAACCCCCTTGAAATTCGCGAGAATCACGGTCTAATCATTGCTTTCAGGCAGCCGTTCTCGCGGGAGATTTCGACCCCGACTCGGACGGACGTTCGTTACCAACCATTTCTCGACGTGGCATGGAGGAATCAGGTTCATGGCCAAAGAAGCAGCTCCCAAAAAGCCGTTGACGAAGACGCAACTTCGCGACGCGATCGCGGCAACCACCGGGCTCAAGAAGGCCGACGTGGCTGCCGTACTGGACGCCCTGGCGGCGGAGGTCCAGAAGGCGCTCGGTCCGCGCGGCCCCGGCGCCTTCGTCCTGCCCGGTCTCTTGAAGATCGTGAAGAAGCGTGTGAAGGCCCGGCCCGCTCAAAAGCGACCCCGGCCCGGCAAACCCGACGAGATCATCACCATCCCCGCCAAGCCCGCCCATAACACGGTGCGGGTCCGCGTGCTCAAGTCCCTGAAGGCGATGGTGTGACCCCGGAGCGGGCGGCGCCATCGTTGCCCGAATCTCTCAAACCGACGCTCATGGCCGAGTTTTCATCGCCGGCTCGTCATTCCCATCCCGCTCCTTACGGACACACACGCATCGGGGAGCGAGGACGGCTGCCGCATGAGGACTACGAGTCGTCCGATTAACTCGGCCATGATTTCGGGTTGCAATTCTCGCTAGCGTGATCGGTATTCGGGTGCCGCTCCGCTTGTGGTTCCGCGGCCATGTGGTGTCGTGCGTGGCGAATCTTCCAATCCTCCACCGGGGAGGCGTCATGCCGGCTCTTCTTAAAACGTTTGAGCCGTGACAGGCCCGCATTTCATGCGTGAAAGCCGTGATAGGCCGCGAACCCCGCGAAAAAACCTTCGCATCGCCCTTGATTCGGCGTCTCTTTTTTGGCACACTCCGCTCCGCCGAAATGCGATTCCGAGGCTGAATCCTTTCTGAAATGCCGTGAAAGGCATTCCCTCGCACGCCCCGGTCCGCGTTCGACCGTGCGTACGGGTCGGATTCCCCAGTCACCATCGTCAGGAATGGGTTGGTAGGATGGCGATCATTCACGACGACGGCCGTGCGTGGACGGATGAAACTCGGCTCAGCCCCGTCATGCGGCATCGAAACAACTCCGCCAATCGAACCGATCGGTTTCTCAAGTGCGTCGGCGTGGAGCACATTGCATGGGCAGCGCGGCCGTTCGCGGCGATCGGCCTGCTGCTCTGCCTCTGCATCGGTTGCAGTTCGATGGACCTGCGCGGGCAGCCCGATCCGCCGTCGGAGCTTTCCGAGCTGACCCGGCAGGCACGCCCGAAAGACCCCAACCTGGAGCCGTTCACGTTTAGCAATCGGGCGAGATCGATCGAATCGGACTTGGGCGTCCGATGAGGAGCGTCAAGAG
>JAAZNR010000561.1 GCA_012798155.1 Thermogutta sp.
CGGCAGAGTCGCCGGCGGGGATGGCGTCGGCCAGGTCGTCCGTTACTCGCAGGAAGGCGTAGAGGGCCTCCATCGCCCGGGCACGGTCCGGCGGAAGGAGGAAAAAGGCCGAGCAAAAACTGGAATGCGCGCGGCGGCACACGGCCCGGCAGCGGCGGTAGCTTTCGCGGAGACGATCATCGCCGGGCGTCATGAGGGCACCTCCGGCAATCGGCCGCTCCATACGGACCAGCAGGCCTTCGCCGCCAGCGCAGCCTTGTTCCAGCGCGAAAGCCGGGGGCGCCGATGCCAGACGTCGTAATCCACCGCCTTGAGGGCGCCGAGAATCGCCAGCCCGCCGCGGATGAACAGGAGCACCGGGATTTGCAAGTCGCGGGGCATCATGCGGACCAAGGGTTCGCCGCCGCGGAGAAAGGCCGCCGCCTCGGCCGCCAGTCCCTCCATCATGCGGCGGAAGGCCGGATTGAACTCGCCCCGCCCGAACATGGTCTCGTCGTAGCCCGCCCGAAGACGCACGCTCAGCGGAATGTAAATCCGGCCGCGGCGATAGTCCTCGGCGACGTCCTGCCAGAAATTGGCCAGTTGCAGGCCCGTGCAAACGGAGTCGGCATAGCGGACCCGGGACGGCGTATGGCAGCGGCCCATGTACAGCACCAAGTGTCCCACGGGATTGGCGGAATAGCGGCAATAATTGAGGAGGGACTCCATCGTCTCGTACCGCGACACCTCCTGGTCCTGCCGGAACGCGGCGAGCAGATCGAGAAAGGGGGTGATCGGGATTTGGAACTCCCGGACCGTCTCTTGCAGGGCGATCAAGACGGGATGCCGCGGCCGGCCTTGATAGCAGGCCTCCAATTCGAATCGCCACCAGTCCAGCAGCTCCTTGGCGACCTCGGTTCGGGAGACTTCGTCGGACAGGTCGTCCGCCCAGCGACACCAGGCGTAGACATGACAGAAATGCCGGCGTAATCTGCGGGGCAGGAAAAGCCCGGCCACGGTAAAATTCTCGTAATGCCTCCGCGTCAACCGGCGGCAGTAGCGCCGCGCCTCGCGCAAGGAGACGGGCGGGCCGCTCGATCGGGGACCGAAGCGTTCCAAGTCCGCGGCGAATTGGGCCGCCTCGTTGCGATCCCGTCGGGATTCGCCGGGCGAAGAGATGGCTGGGGGCATACCGTCACGCGAGAATTACCAGGGCCGTCGTTGAGGCGGACGGCGATAGCGTCCGTAAACCATTCCATTATGGTCCTTGCCTGGATTCGAGGGAACCATGCGTATCCTGCTCGCCTCGCCGCGGGGTTTTTGCGCGGGAGTGAACATGGCGATCGCAACGCTGGAGGAGGCCCTTCGGCACTTTCCGCCGCCGATCCACGTCTATCACGAGATCGTCCATAATCGTTGGGTGGTGGCCCGATTCTCGGACCGCGGCGTGATCTTCGTGGACGATTTGGACCAAGTCCCGCCGGGGGCGACGCTGCTGTACTCGGCCCACGGAGTGTCGCCCGAAATCCGCCGCCGCGCCCAGGAGTTGCGGCTTCGCACGGTGGATGCCACCTGCCCGCTGGTGACCAAGGTCCACCGGGAAGTGCGGCGGTTTTCCGAACAGGGCTTCACCGTGCTTCTGGTGGGGCACGCGGGGCACGACGAAATCGTGGGCACGATGGGCGAGGCCCCGCACGCCATCCGTCTGGTCGAGAACGAGCAACAGGCGGAAACGGTCGAGGTACCGGACCCGCAACGGGTGGCGTATTCCACGCAGACCACGCTCTCCGTGGACGACGCGGAGCGGATCGTGTCGCGTCTGCGGCGGCGTTTTCCGGCCCTGCAAGGCCCCGCCCGCGACGATATCTGCTACGCCACGCAAAATCGCCAGGAGGCCGTCCGCGTGCTCGCCGCCGAGACGGATTTGTTCTTGGTGGTGGGCAGCCAAAACAGCTCCAACAGCCGCCGATTGGCCGAAATCGCCGCGGCGGCCGGCATTCCCGCCTATCTCGTGGACGGACCCGACGATTTGCACGACGCATGGTTCCACGCCGAGCAAACGGTGGGCATCACGGCGGGGGCCAGCGCACCCGAGAGCCTGGTCCAGGGTTGCGTGGGATACCTTCGGGAACGGTTCGACGCCGTGGTCGAGGAGCGGGTATTGCGGGTGGAAAACGTCCACTTCGCGCTCCCCGGCGAATTGCGATCCACTCGGGAAACCGCCGCCGAAGCCTAGACGGCCGGTGACCCGGCAATCACAATGGCGGGGGCGGACGATGGGTTCACGTCTCCGCGCGGTCGTTCGCGTTGACGGTTACCGGATGGATCGAGGAGCACGAAGATGAGCGCGTTTCTCCGTCGCAAAATCGCGCCGCCCTTGCAACGGCAAGCGATGGTACGTCTGGGTTGCACATCGCTGTTTCTGGCGGCGTTGTCTCTGGCGGCGGCGGTTTGGGGTCGCACGGCGTCCGCCGAGTCGCCTCCCTTGCCCGGCGGCGCCTCGAACATTCGCGATTTCGGCGCGGTAGGGGACGGTGCCAATGACGATACGGATGCCGTGCAGGCGGCCGTCGATCGCGGCGGGGCGATCCTCTTTCCCCCCGGCAGATATCGCTTGACGCGAACCGTGAACGTGGATCTTGCGCGAACGGGTTGGGTATCGCTGCTCGGTCACGGCACGGCGCGGGTCATCATGGAAGGGCCGGGGCCGGCCTTCCGCTTCGTCGGCTCGCATACCGGCACCGCCGACCCCGCTTCCGTCAAGCCCGAGGTCTGGGACAAGGAACGCATGCCCCTGGTGGACGGCTTGGAGATCGTGGGCAACCACGACCAGGCCTGCGGTTTGGAGGCCGTGCGAACCATGCAGTGGACCGTCACCCGAACCGCGATCCGCGACACGCTCCACGCCCTGCGGCTGTTTCAGCGCAATCGCAACGTCGTCCTCTCGGAATGTCACTTCTACAACAATCGCGGTTGCGGCGTCCTGCTGGAGGACGTCGATCTGCATCAGATCAACGTGGTCGGCTGCCACATCAGTTACAACCGCGGCGGCGGCGTGGTAGTCCGCGGCGGATATCTGCGAAACTTGCAGATATCCGGCTGCGACATCGAGTGCAACATGGGTCCGCACGCGCCGCCCACCGCCAACGTCTTGATCGATAGTCTGCAATCCGGAACGGGACACGCGGAGATCGCGATCGTCGGCTGCACGATTCAGCACTCCGTCAAGGCCCCCGGCTCGGCGAACATCCGCTTCCTCGGCCGTGACTCGACCGGCCGGTATTGGGGCAACCTGACCATCGGCGACAACGTCTTGAGCGACGTCGCCCGCAACGTCGAGATCATCGCCGCTCGGGGCGTCAGCATCGTGGGCAACACCTTCTGGGGCGCCGCCGAAGAGGATTTGCTCGTCGTCGACTCCCAAAACGTCGTCGTCGGGCCGAATATGTTCGACCAAAGCCCGAATTACAGCCGCGAGGGAACCTACCGCGGCGGCGTGCGTTTCCATCGCTCCCGCGACTGCACGTTGCAGGGATTGCACTTGGCGGAGACCCTCGGTCCCGCGATCGTGCTGGAAGAGTGCGACGGCATGAACGTCACGGGATGCACGGTCGGCGGATCGCGGGGGCCGGCACTGGACGTTCAGAGCGTGTCGCGGAGTCGCATTTCGGATTGCCTTCTGCAAACGGGCGCCGCTCGGGAGGCGGACGGCTCCCCGCCGCCCGCCATCCGAGTACAAGGCAGTTCCCATCTTCTGATTCGCGGCAACATGACGGACGCCGAAATCGAGGTTTCGCCGGATTCCAGCGAGGCCTCGCTCGGCGACAATGTCCGTGTTCCGCCGCGCGAGGCGGCCCCCTGACCGCCCCGGCCGACTCGCCGCGGCCGGCTCCCCCCCATCGGCCGGCTTATTAGTTTTGCTGCGCAGGGTCGCCGAAACCGGCTTACTGATCTTACCCAGACTCACAAAGCTGCGTACCCCAGTTTGCGCAACTTCTTATTCTGCGTAGCAAAATTAGGCGACGTTACGGCACAGCAATGCTGATTGGTCGGTGCGCGTGCACCGTGCTTCGACATCAATTGGCGCAGGCCGAGGCAGAGCGGCATCGCGCGGCAAGGCTGGTCGTTGGCGGCCGCTCCGAGCGACGGATCAGCCGGCGGGGCCGGGGACGTAGGTCGTCGTGGGAGGAACTACCATCGCGGGGGGAGCGCACGCCTCGCACGAGGAGTCGAGCACCGGGACGTCGGTGACGACGGGCGGGCATTCCACCACCGCCGCCGGCTGCATCGGAGCAAACAGGGCTCCGCGGCGGAACCAGTTGCACCTCTGGCACCCCGCCGTCCCGACGACGATCACCACGAGGGAGCTTAAAACCAGCAACTTCCTCATAACCCATCTCTCCTTTCATGCAGAGTCTTGACCTCAAAGGTCCGTCAGTGAACTCTACCCCACAGGCCGCGTTGTGCAAACGCAACAGTTGCCAAAACACCGCACCTTGCCCCGTTTTTTGTGACAACCTTGCCGGTTGTAAGCTATAGTGAAACTGATCTGCCGCACCCGCCGTATTCGACGCTCGGTCCGCTTCCTTGCGACGCGATGCAGGACGTGATGCAAACCGCGGCTGAGCGGCAACAATGTTCTTGGGGCCGAGTCTTGGGGCCGAGCAAAACTCCGCGGGTCCGGCCCTATCCCGGCACCGAAAGGGACCGCCAAGCGACGGGTTTCTCGGGGCCGGGCAAAACCGCCCGGCGAGTGGCGGCGGTGTCGCGGGGCGTGCGGCAGGGGAGCATCGGTCGAATCGACGGAAACCTCAGTGTCGGCACTTTGGAGTGCTTGAGCGTGGAGGAGAACCGTATCTCGCAAGGAGGGGAAGCCGTCCAAACTATGGGGGGAAAAAGCTATGCGATGCCACGGTTTGACCTTGCGATCCCGGTGGTGGTCGTTTGTCGTGCCGATTCTCTTGACGGCGGTTGCGGTTTTCGCCGCAGCGAATCGCGGCGCCCTGGCGGCGAGCGGCGGCGGAAAGGCCTGCGATTGTCCGGCATCAGGCGATGCCGGCACGGCGGGCATTTTCTGGGTCGTTAGTTCGCGCGGCGTGGGAGATCCCGAGTCCAACCCGGCCGACGCGGTGAACCGGCTCCGCTTTTATGAAGCGCACGCCGCCGGGAGTTGGTCGCCGATCTCGGGCGACGACCTCCTGCAAGCGATTGCGGGCGAGAAACCGGTAGTCGTGTGGATCCACGGCAATCGGATGGAATTGCGCGATGCCGTTCGTTCCGCCGCGGCCCTGAAGCGGGTCCTGGATCGGCTTGTCCCGGATCGCCGTTATGTGCTGGTGGGGTGGTCTTGGCCCGCCGATCGGATGGTCCGCGGAGTCCGGCAAGACAGCCGTCTCAAATCGTGCCGCAGCCTGCAAGAGGCCGCGCTCTTGGCGCACTGGATCGACCAGACGTTGCGCAATCGCACCGTCGTTCTGGTGGGTTACAGTTTTGGGGCGCAAACGGCCTTGAAAACGGCCGCGCTCTTGGGCGGCGCTCACGGGCCTGAGGGGATATCGGATGCGGC
>JAAZNR010000059.1 GCA_012798155.1 Thermogutta sp.
CGTGTCGCCGGCAGTCTGCGACAATGCCTCCGCGATGTTCGCGAGGACTTGATCCTGGTATTGCGTTGCCTCCGCGGCATTCTCTTGAAATAGTTGCTCGGCCGCCCGCCCGGCGGCGGCGACGGCTCGCTCCAGAGGGGACCTCGCCGCATCGGCGAGGTTCGCGCTGATTCTCTCCAAGTCTTTCCGGATGCCCAGTTGCTCCTCCACCAGACGGTCCGCGGTCTCCGGATCGGCGGCTTCCAATTCCGTGCGCCGGCGCAACTCCTCCTGCCTGGCGGCTAGTTTTTCCAATACAGCGTTGCGTTGGGCAGCCTCGTTTCCTTCCAGCAGTCCCGAGGCGCGACGCAGACGCGCCAGCAATTGCTCCAACGTTTCGACGGCGCGATCTTGATGCTCCACCGCGGACGACCAATTCGCGTCGGCAAGGCTTTGCACGGCCGCGGCGAGTTCGGTCTCGCAGTTTTGTTCCAGCAGAAGCGCGAGACCGGCGGCGGCTTCCCGGCCGATCTCGCCGCCCCAGCCCGCCACTTCCTCCAGCAGGGCGGCCATTTGTGCGTACAAAACCGTGACATCCCTTTGATCCTCGCGGCAATTCACGGCGGCAAGGGGACGGGCGGATTCCGCCAGGCCCGGCAGGGCGGCCGTTCCCTCGCGGACGGCGGTTTGCCGTTCGATGAGACGTTGAACCTGCGATTCCAACTCGGCCATCTTCAGACGCCGCAACAGCCGTTGGCGTTCCACCAGAAGCCGTACCAGAATCTCGCGGCTCTTTTCGCGGGCAAGGCCGAGCAATTCCCGTTCGCCAACGCCGCCGGCGGATTGCAACCTATCGAGTAAGGCGACCACCTCCTGCATATGGGTCTCGACCAAGGCGTCCAAGTTCGCCCGCATCTCCGCCAGCTCCGCGTACAACGGGAGCGTATCCAAACCGTTTTCCCGCAATTGGAGCATTTGCAAATCCAGTTGCTCGCTCGCCAGACGCTTGGCCAGTTCGCGGACCTGTTGCTGCGCGAGCCGGCGGCGAGCCATGTCGCGCGCGGCGTCGGAATGCGGCGCTTCCGCAAGAACCGAACGGACTGCCGGACAAGGCCAGGCCGACAGCATCCACGCCAACCCCAGGACCAGGCAGACCGTCCGGCACCACGTTTGGGGGCGATTGCGTGGGCCGCCGCGGGCAACCGCGAAGACCTGGGCGATTGAGCCAGCGCTGTGATCGGCGTTCATGGAGATCCTCCGACTTCCAATTGCCGGTCGATCATCTCCCGGAGTTGGTCGGCCGACTTTCGGTCCAACTCGGCCATGGCGGCCAGAATCCCGTGCTCATCCGTTACGTCCAGCGTGATGGGCGTTGACTCCATGCTTCGCCCCGGCAGTCCGCCGCGACCCTGCTCCACGACCGTCAAATAGACCCGGAGCCGGTCGCCCTTGGCCGCGCCCGTCGCGGAAAGGTCCAGCGGAAATCGCTCTTCCAACTCCCGCCTTCCCCGGCGATCCGCGTTCCATAATGTCCAGGCGTGGAGCGTTTCCGCGGTTCCATCCGCCCGGACGCGCTCCGCCCGAGCATCGATCCGTAGCAGTCCCCTGTCATCGGAGGCACGACAAAAAATAGTCGGCCTGGCCTGCGGAAGGACCAGCGAGACCCGGGACTCCGCAAGAATCCGGGGTGGTTGATCGGGACGCGGGCGAAGAACGGCCTGAAGTCTGAAAGGCGGCGAAGCATCTCGATCCTCCACCACGAACTCGAGGCGAACCGACTCCGTGACATCGGCCAGCACCGTCCCAAGCGGTTCCAAGGTCCAAAAGTATGGCGGCGTCCCCGCCCGGTTTTCTTGCCCGGCGCGAACGTCATTCCCCAGGGAGCCGGTCCTATCGGCCGTTACGGAAGCGGGCGGCGCGGCCGCCTGTTGGAAGGCCAAGACGTCGTCTCCGAGACGCAAGAGGGCACGACGCAACGGCCGATCCGCCATGAGCCAGGGTTTGACCCAGGCGCCTTCGGGGACCGCAAGTTGAAGTATGCCTTGCTGCCATCGCGGGGGTCGATCGGCACCGTCTCCGTAATCCGGTTCGCGGATTTCAAATCCCAACTCGACTTGCGGCGGAGGAATCAGTCGCAGTGCGATCGGTCCGGCCGAGGCATCGCCGATTCGGATGCGGCAGTCGCAGTCGCCTATCACCGGCGGCAGGCTCGCCACGAACTCGCCCGGCGTCGTGCCCTCCGGCTGCAAAGGCAGGCGGCTGCTTTGACGCGATTCGACCGTCAACAGTTGCACCCATCCCTCTTGCGGGATGCGGCCCGAAACCGTCACCCGGAAATCGACGGCCGTCCCTAATGGGCAGCGCACTTCCGCGGGCGATCGATCGAGCCGGACCGGTCGGCCCGCGATCCGGACGGCATCGATCCGCGTCGCCGTGGGATAGGAGGCGGATCGCAACAACAAGCGATCGAGAAAGACGCGGGCGTGTTGGGGAAAGACCAAGGCAACGGCGGCCGCACATGCCAAGGCCAGACCGGCGACGCAAGCTCGGCGCCGCACGAGGCGGCGCGGGATGTCGTCCCTCAGCGGCAAGGAAGGCGCGATGCTCGCAACACGGCGAACGACCGTCGCTTGCAGCTCCGGGGACCCCCAGCGCCGAGACTCCGCGGCCTCGAATTGCAGGGCGGCCGCCAAATCCGTGTCGATCCCTTCCCGCCTTTGCAACAGGAGCGCCAGTTGCAGCTCCGTTTCCTGGGCGAGCAACCAAGGGAGCACGAACCGACGGCCGGCCCAGCCCAGGGCGACGGCGGCCGAGATGATGGCAACGGCCCGCTCCACACCGCCCAATTGCAGGCCCCAATCGAGGGCAAAGAGGCCGAGCCAAGTCACGCAAACCGCCGCGACCATGCCGCTTAGCCCGATCAACCAACGAAGCATTCGCCGGCGCCGGCCGATGCGTCGCAGCAGGACATGCAGCGGACCCAATTCGTTCATGCCATTTGCGCCCATTTCCGAACGAACCACTCAGCCAGCAATGCCGTCGTCACCACCAGAAATGCCGCCCAGCTATTCCAAAGGGCGACTTCCTCGACGACGATCTCCCTCTGATGGTTTTGCGGGATATCCTGAAGGAGACGCTTTGCCTCCGTGATCTCGTAGCTCCGCCCCCCCGACGCTTGGGCCAATTTCACCTGGAGATCGCGGTTGCGTGTCGCCGCGGCCATCTCGACGGATCGGGCCGCCACCGCGAATTCCGTCGCCGCCGGCTCCCGCGTGACGGGGTCCAACACCCTCGCCGCGAATTCACCCTCTTCGAAGACGGGGAATCGCGTCTGAAAGAGACCGGGCCGAACCTGCGTCAACACGACCTCGCGCTCGCCTCCCGGCGGCGTGCCGGCCGACGCCGGCCCGATCGTGCCGTGCAGCATCCAGTCCGGCACCCGGTCTTCCGCGAGGGGTTGGAAGTCGGCGTCATAGGCCTCCACGGTCAACAGGACCTCGTCCCCGGTCTGATAGCGGGCATGATCGGTCTGAACCACGAACCGCTTCTGCGTGCCCAGGACGTGCCGCATGGCCAAACGGTGAATGAGCTGCCCCCAGAATCGACGGTAGTAC
>JAAZNR010000060.1 GCA_012798155.1 Thermogutta sp.
AGATCTCCGGATCGAAAGTTTTTGCTTGGCAAACGCAATCCGTCCAAGCTACAATGGGCATAGCCCCTTGGTTTTGGAACGATGACGGTTGACCTCTAGTCTGTTTCGGCGCGTGGGTCCCCGGGGGGAGCGCCGAAGGCGCGTGTCAAAGTCGGAGAAGCATGATCATGTCGAAAGTGCGTCCCATCCTGCTGGTTCCATGTTTCGCCTGGCTGGTCCTCTCGCTTGGGGCGTCGGTGTCCGCCGCGGCGCCGCAGGGGCACCTCGAGGTGTTTCAGTCCCCGGACGGCGCGGCCTATTTCGCCGCCTCGCTGCGAGCGGATGACTCCGTGCTCCAACCGGCGGATTCGCACCATGTGGTGATCCTGGTGAACACCTCGGCCTCGCAGTCGGGCGATTTTCGGCGAACCGGGTTGGCGGTCCTGAAAAATCTGCTTGCCCAATTGGGTCCGAACGACAAGGTCCGCATCGTGGCGGTGGATTTGAAGGCCGTGCCGATGCAGGCCGACTTCGCCGCCCCGGGAAGCCCGGAATTGGAGGCCGCCCTGGCGAAGCTCGACCAGCGCGTGCCGCTGGGCGCCTGCGACTTGGAGGCGGGCTTGGACGCCGCCGTGGCGGCCTTCGAAGGCACCCCCACGCAAGGTCGCTCCTTGGTTTACATCGGCGACGGCATGAGCCGTGCCAACCTCTTGCCGCTGGATCGCATCGGGGCCATCTGCAGCCGGTTGCAAAAGGATCGCATCCCGGTCAGCAGCTTCCTGGTCGGTCCGCGTTGGGACGCCCCGTTGATGGCGACGATCGCCACCCACAGCGGCGGCGTCTTGGTGCGAGACTTGGAAGGCGTGACCGCCGAATCGGCGGCCGCCGAGCTGGCTGCTGCAGTGGCCGCCCCCGTGGCCTGGCCGACCTCCGTCACCTGGTCCGGCCCGGTCGGCGAAGTCTTCCCGAAGACGCTGCCACCGCTCCGCGGAGATCGCGATACCGTGGTGGTGGGGACCCTGAAGGAGTTGGGCGCGGTTGAGGTCCAGGCGGGCTTCGGCGACGCCGTGTTGACCTGGAGCCTGCCCGCCGCGGAATCTCGCCCGGACAATGCCTTTCTGGTCCAACTCGTCGAATCGATTCGGGCCGGCGGGGGGATCGCGGCCCCGATTCCCGGCACGGCCCTGCTCCGAGAGTTGGCGGAGGAGTTTGAGATCGCGGCATACAATCTGACGGAGCTGGCCGAGCAGGCCCTGCAAGTCAATGACGTTGAGGCGGCGCGGCGGATGGCGGAGGAGGCGGTTCGCCGCGATCCGCAGAACCAGGCCGCCCGCAAGATCCTGGCCCGCGTGACGCAGATCTCGCAAGAGGCGGGTGCGGGAGCGGCCCCCGCCGCGGAAGGTCCCCTCCCGGCGGCTCCAGCCGCGCCGCAGGCCCCCGCCGACCTGACCTTGACCGGTCCGGCCGTCCCTCCCGCCGCGGATGCGGCGCCTGCCGGTTTGGCGGCCCAGGTGCTGAAGGATCGGGCCATTCTGGTGGATGCCGTGACGCAGGACGTCCGCACGAAATTGAACGAGGCCCGCAAGCGGATGGCGACCAATCCGGAGGATGTCCGCGAGGACCTCAAGGAACTCTTGGATCAGGTCCTACGGACGCCCGATCTCCCCGCCGAAGTGCGGGAGCAATTGGCCGATCAGGTCCGCGCGGCGATTCGTCAGGCCGACGCCCGGGTGATCGAGTGGAACGAGCAACAGCGTCGCGCCGCCGCGCAAGAGGCCCAAGCCCTGGAGCGGAAACTGTTGACGGAAAGTCTCCTGGCGAGAGAAGAGAAACTCACGCAATTGATGGAGCGGTTCAACTCCCTGATGGAGGAGGGGGACTACGAGGCGGCGGAAGTGGACGCCGCCATGGAGGCCGTCAAGCTGGCGCCGGATAACCCCGTGATGAATCTGGCTCAGCGGATGGCCAGCCAGCAGGGCAATTTCGAGAAGGCCATGGTACTCCGCGAGGACCGAAAGAGGGGCGTGCTGGACACGCTCTATTCAGTGGAAAGGGCCCACGTGCCTATTCCGGACGAGCCGCCGATCTTGTACCCCGATGCCGAGGTATGGCAAGAGCTGACCGTTCGCCGCAAGGAACGTTACAGCTCGATGGAGATGGCCGGCGACAATCCGGCCGAGCGGAAGATCGCCTCGGAGTTGAAAAAGACGACGGAATTGGATTTTATCGACACGCCGCTCTCGGAAGTGGTGGATTACCTGAAGGATCGGCACGGGATCGAGATCCAGTTGGATAATAAGGCCCTCACCGCGGTGGGCATCGATAGCTCGACGCCGGTCTCCAAGAGCCTCCGCGGCATCTCGCTGAGGTCCGCCCTGCGGTTGCTGCTGCGCGATCTGGACCTGACGTACATCATCAAGGACGAGGTCCTGCTGATTACGACTCCGGAACAAGCCGACACCGACTTGCTCGTGAAGGTGTACCCTGTTGCCGACCTCGTGGTGCCTCCCAACGTCATGGGCGGCATGAGTGGAATGGGCGGCATGGGAGGAATGATGGGAGGTTACGGAGGAGGCATGGGCGGCTACGGCGGAGGTATGGGCATGGGAGGCTTTGGCGGAGGCATGGGCATGGGAGGCATGGGCATGGGAGGCATGGGAGGATTCGGCGGCGGGATGTGGAACGTCCCCAACGTCGGTATCGGCGGCTTCCGTGCCTTCAGCGTCGACGACGACCTCTCGCGTTCGCCCGACGGCCGACCGACCGCCGAAACCGGTAGCCCGTCTTCGCCCCTCCTGGAGACCGCCGATCGTGTCGTCGCCGGGACCATCGACGCGGCCCCGGAATCGGTCTGGGAAGGCCTGTTCCAAGGCGAGCAGGCGGTCCCCGCCGGCGATGTCCGCGAGGCCGTGCGTCGCCTGTTGGCGGCCCGGAAGTTCGATTACCTCTTGGGTCTGCTGAACGCCGCCTTGCGTTACACTCGGCCCGAGCCGTGGATGTACGAAGGCCTGGCCCTGGCCATGGAAGCGGCGGGGCGGCCCAGCGAGGAGATCGAGCGGGCGTTGATGTCCGCCGCCGACTTCGCCGTGGAGCCTCTCGACCTCTTGGCCCTGGGAATCCAATTGGAGCGTCACGGCCTGGACGCCCGAGCCTTGAGCGTCTATCGCCAAGCAGCTTCCCTGGCGCCGGAATGGCCGGAACCCTACGTGGCCGGACTGAAGGTCGCGCAAAAGCTCCATGATTTGGAGGGCATCCAGTGGTCCACCGTGGGAATCTTGAGCCAGGTCTTCCCCGAGAAGCACCAGGACGTGTGGCTGAACGCCCTGCGGACCGCCAAGGCCGCGTTGGACGAACTG
>JAAZNR010000562.1 GCA_012798155.1 Thermogutta sp.
CATGAGTACGGGAGACCAGATCGTGGAACTTTCGCGACGCAAAGCCATGCAAGCTATCGGAGTGGGAGCCATGTCGTGGACCGCACCGGCGGTGATCGGAGCCGAGAAAGAACGTCGTTTTCGCACGGCCCTCATCGGCTCCGGTTGGTGGGGGATGAACATCCTGCAAGCCGCCGTGGAATCGCGGCGATGCGAGGTCGTCGCGATGTGCGACGTGGACGACAACCAGCTCCATCCCGCCGCGGCCAAGGTCGAGGAATGGACCGGCAAGACGCCGGTCCAGTATCGAGACTACCGCGAGCTTTTGGAACGGGAGAAGCCCGAGATCGCGATCGTCGCCACGCCCGACCACTGGCACCCCCTCATCATGATCGCTGCGGTTCAGTCCGGTGCGCACGTCTATGTCGAGAAGCCGATCAGCCACACGATTTACGAAGGTCGGGCAATGGTCAAAGCCGCGCGGCAGGCGGATCGGGTGGTCCAAGTGGGAACCCATCGCCGAGTCTCGCCGCACTGCATGTCCGCTCAGAAGTTTCTCAAGGAAGGCGGGTTGGGTAAGATCGGCATGGTTCGGGCTTTCGTGCATTATCCGGGCGGAGTCGGTTCCCCAACTCCGGACGCCGATCCGCCGGCGGGCCTGGATTGGGATTTTTGGTGCGGCCCGGCCCCTCTGCGCCCCTTCAATCCGGCCATCCATCCCCGCGGTTTTCGCCAGTTTCTCGATTACGCCAACGGCACGCTGGGAGATTGGGGCATCCATTGGATGGACCAGATCATGTGGTGGACGGAGGAGAAGTACCCTCGTCACGTGGCATCGACGGGCGGCCGCTTCATCCGGCAGGCTACCGACGACGCCCCCGATACGCAGGTCGTCGAGTTCACGTTCGAATCGTTCACCGCCGTTTGGGAACACCGCCGCTACGGCGGCAACGACGCGGAAAAGCACAACATCGGCTGCTACTTCTACGGCACCGAGGGCATGCTCCATCTGGGCTGGCTGGACGGCTGGACCTTCTATCCCACGAACAAGAACAAGTCCGTGATCCACGAAGATCCCCAGCTTCACGGGCAGGACAACCATAACATCCCCGAGCTTTGGGCCGACTTCCTCGACGCCATCGAGAAGCGGCGTCTTCCCGTCTGCGACATCGAGATCGGCCATCGCTCCACGAACATGAGCTTGCTGGGCATGCTGTCCTTGAAGTTGGGGCGGAGCATCGCCTGGGACGGGGAGAAAGAGGTGATCGTCGGCGACGACGAGGCGAATCGTTTGCTTCGTCGCGACTATCGCTCGCCCTGGCAATATCCCGAGATTGCGTGATGACGTAATCCCGCGGTTGTGTGATAACCTATTTGACCAAGGTCGTGTTTGACCAAGGTTGCGTAGCGCGATAAGGCCCTGAACACTCCGGCCGCCGGGGCGGAGGCAAGGTCTTACGCAAGTGGTCTCGTCGAGAGAGGGGGTGCGTCATGCGACGTCCGTGCAAAACCGTGACGGTGTGGTTGCTTACGGCGGCCTTGCTGCACGGCCACTGGTTGGCCGCGCTCGCGGCGGCGAATGAGGGGGCCGTGCAGCGCACGGCGAGCGTTCCCGCGGCCAAGCAAACGACACCTAGCCCGGCCGGTGAGGTTCAAGAATTGCTCGGCCAAACCGCCTCGGCAGGGCCGGCGGAGGGCGTTACGGTCGGCATCGGCTACATTCCGCCCACGGCCACGGCGGCGGTGATCGTGCATCCCCGCCGGGTCCTCACCGCCCCCGAGTCCGAGTTGCTCCCCTTGGAAGTGATTTCCGCGGCCGGAAAAAAGGAGTTCGGACTCGATCCCTTGGAAATCGAATGGGCGGTGGGAATGGTCGAGGTGGCGGGGGCCGGCCCGCCGCAAGTCGGACTGATCCTTCGCTCCGCCTCGCCCTTGGATGATTCGCAGTTGTTCGCGTCACTCAAGCGGGATACCGAGAAGGTAACCCTGGACGGGCGACCGTACTATCGCTCCGGCAACCCGCTGCTCACGCCGAGCATCTTCCTGCCCGACGATCATTCCGTGATCGTGGCCCAGGAGGCGATGCTGCAAAAGATGCTGAAGAATCACCAAGATCCCCAGCCGGGAAGAGTCAGTCGCATCATCGCCGGCATGGAACGCTTGCCGGACGTGGCGGCGGCCGTGGATTTCGTGCCTCTGCGCCCCCTGGTATTGGGCCTCATGCTTCAGAATCCGCCCCCGCCGGCGTTGGCCGCGTTGCAAGATGTCCCGCCGCTGGTAGCGGACGTCGAAGCCGCGGTCGACCTGATCGGAAATCCGTCCGTGTATCTGGCAGTGAGGGCCAACAATGCGGCCGACGCACTGAAGCTCCAAAACATCGTCTCGGCGATGCTGGAGGCGGCGAAGGGGATGTTCTCGGACCAATTACAACGCCAGGCCGAGAGCGAAGATCCAGTGGAACGGGCGATGGCGCAGTATCTGCGACGGATCGCGGATCACTATCTCGCGGTTCTCCAACCGGATCGCAAAGGCGACACGCTCTACAAGCGGTTCGACGGCGGGCAGCAGACGCAAATAGCGACCATCGGTTTCCTGCTTGCTTTGCTCTTGCCGGCCGTTTCTTCCGCGCGGGGAGCCGCACGGCGATCCCAATCGACGAACAATTTGAAGCAACTGAGCCTGGCGATGCACAACTATCACGATACGTATCGAAAATTTCCCGCGCGGGCGATTTTCGATTCCGAAGGTCGGCCTCTTTTGAGCTGGCGCGTACAGATACTGCCTTTCCTCGAATGCCAAGACCTTTACGAGCAGTTCCATCTCGACGAGCCGTGGGACAGCGAGCATAACAAGGCCCTGATTCCGCTAATGCCGGAGGTTTACAAGAACCCCAACGCGGCGGCGGAGCCGGGACTCGCGCATTACCTGGCCCTCGTCGGTCCGGGCACGCTTTTTGAGGGCACGGAAGCGCGCATGTTCCGGGACATCCGCGACGGCACCAGCAATAGCGTTATGCTGGTGGAAGTGAATCCCGATCATGCCGTGATCTGGACGAAACCCGAGGACCTCCCGTTCGACCCCGAGAATCCGCTCGACGGTCTGGGAAACGCTCATCCGGGCGGCTTCAACGCGGCCTTTTGCGATGGTTCCGTGCGATTCATTTCGGCGACCATCGACCCCGAGGTGTTCCGCCGCCTGGCGCAGATCGCCGACGGGGAACCTATCGAGGATTTCTGAGCGGACGGAACCGGATTTTTCCGTGAAAAGGAGCGGCGAGGGCGGTCCCCGGCTGTCGGATACGGTGAGCATGTCTCCGGTGCCGGCATTTCGGGCCGACGACCTGCGAGTCTCGTTCGACCCGGCGGCCGTCCTATGCAGCCGGCGTCGCTGGGGGCGATTGCCGCCATTCCGTGGATGAAAGGTTGCCTATGCCACAGGATATCGAGCAGGAAATACGGCAACTCCGCGAACTCATCCGATATCACGATCGCAAGTATTATGTCGAAGCGGCGCCCGAGATATCCGACCTCGAGTACGACCGCTTGATGCAGCGGCTTCGCGAGCTGGAGGCGGCGCACCCCGAATATGCCTCGGAGGACAGCCCCACCCGTCGCATCGGGGACCGGCCGGTGGAGGGGATGGAAAAGGTGCGGCACCGCGTGCCGATGCTGTCGATCGAAAACACCTACGATCTGAACCAGCTCCGGGAGTTCATGCAGCGGGTGCGGAAACTGCTGCCCGGCGAAGAGGTGCAATGGGTCGTGGAGCTGAAGATCGACGGCGTGGCCATTTCCCTGTTGTACGAGAACGGCCTGCTGCGACGCGCCGTGACCCGCGGTGACGGGATGGTCGGCGACGACGTCACCCACAACGCGCGGACGATCCGGGATATTCCCTTGCGGTTGATGGGCCGGGACGTCCCGCCGGTGCTGGAGGTCCGAGGCGAAGTCTACATGACGAACTCCGATCTGAGCCTGCTGAACGAGGAGCAGAAGCGCCGCGGCGAACCTCCCTTTGCCAATGCGCGCAACGTCACGGCGGGCACGATCCGCCTGCTGGATCCCCGCATCTGCGGCCGCCGGCGGTTGCGATTCTTCTGCCACGGCCTAGGCTACGCGGAAGGTTTCCCGGTCGCCACCCACTTCGCGTTCCTCCAAAAGATGCGGGAATACGGCGTCCCGGTTACGCCCTTGGCCGCCTGTTTCGACGGCGTCTCCCAGACCCTGGAGTATTGCGAATCCGTCGTCGAGCGGCTGCACGAGCTGGACTTCGAGATCGACGGACTGGTCATCAAAGTCAATCGCTTCGATCAGCGTGAGCGGTTGGGCACGACGGCCAAAAGCCCGCGTTGGGTGATCGCTTACAAGTTCGAGAAGTACGAAGCCGTGACGCGACTGGTCGCCGTCGATGCCCAGGTGGGAAAGACGGGCGTCGTGACCCCGGTGGCGATCCTGGCCCCCGTGCAATTGGCCGGCACGGTCGTCACGCGGGCGAGCCTCCACAATGCCGATGAGATTCGCCGCAAGGACGTCCGCGTGGGCGACGTGGTGGTCGTGGAAAAGGCGGGCAAGATCATCCCGCACATCGTGCGGGTGGAAAGGTACCGCCGCCGCTATTGGCTTCCGCCCTTCCCTTTTCCGCGCTTGTGTCCCGACTGCGGTTCCGAGCTTTCCAGCGAGGAAGGCGGCGTTTACGTCCTGTGCCGCAATCCGGAATGCCCCGCCCAACTCAAGGAACGCCTCCGCTTCTTCGCCGGAAAGGACGCGATGGATATCGACGGCCTGGGCGAAAAGCTGATCGATCAATTGGTCGAGAAAGGGCTGGTGCGGACCTACGGTGATCTTTTCCGCCTGGATCAGGACAAGCTCTCGCAACTGGAGGGGATGGGCGAAAAACTTCCTCGCCTCCTTCTGAACAACATCGAAAAAAGCAAGCAGCGCGGCTTGGCGGCGGTGTTAGCCGGCTTGGCGATCCGTCACGTAGGCACGAAGACGGCGTCCCTCTTGGCCCGGCATTTCGGATCCCTGGAAAACCTCCTCGCCGCCGACATCGAGGATCTCTCGCGGATCCCGGAGATCGGCCCGGTGATTGCCCAAAGCGTCTACGAATTCGTCCACAGTCCCCGAGGACGCCGCATCTTCGAGGACCTTCGCCAATGCGGCCTCAAACTGACGGAAGAGTCGGCCGAGGCGACCGGCCCCTCCCCCCTCGCCGGCAAGACGCTCGTCGTCACGGGCAGCTTCAAGCTCGGAACTCGGGAAGAGGTGGAACGCCTGATCGAACGCCTCGGCGGCAAGGCCGCCTCGCAGGTCTCCCGCAAGACGGACTTTCTCCTGGTGGGCGAAAACCCGGGCAGCAAGCTTCAAAAGGCCCAATCGCTGGGCGTCCCGCAACTCACGGAGGAAGAATTCCAGCGGCTGATTGAAACCGAAAGCGCCGTGTAGACCGCTGCACGAGCCATTCCGACGGAGCGGGCCCGCCTCCCGCCGTTCCGCGAGGAATCGAAGCTCCGAATCGAAGGCATTCCGAGGAATGCCTTCGCGCCTATGATTCGTCGAGTTGCCAGCCCTTGCGATAGTCGCGGAAAAGGGCGGCGTCCGCTTCGGCGTCGTTGCGAATACGGCCGGAAATCGGGTCGTATTCCAGTTCTCGTTCCGGGAAAAGCGTGGCCACGTTCCCTAGCATCAGAAACTCAGTCAACGGTCCCGAGTAACCGAAGTGCGACATGGGACGCCGCCCGCCTTTGCAGGCTTGCGCCCACTCCCGTTCGTGGCTGCCATGCCGAGGCAGGGTCCGGGGAGGTCTTTCGAGGGCCTTCGCTGCGTCCTCAGGCAACAGGACGTACGTGGAATTGTGCCCGGTGGCGTGAATCATGGCTCGCTCGCCGACGATCAGGCATCCTGCGTGATCGTCCCACTTTTTTGCGCCGGCGTCCCCCCAGTCGAGTTTCTTTCCCATCAATGCCTCAACATGGTCTCGTTGCCCGGGCGATCCCGCGCCGTTGAACCACCGGAAGACGACGGGAGGCATTTGACCGCGGGCGGGAACGCGCCATTGCACGATTTCCCAGTGGGGATGGGTCGGAGCGGGCGGAGAACCGACCTCGGCTCGGACTACGATCGGCGAAACCTCTCCGCCGTCTCGCCACAGGGCATCCACATAAAGTCCCATGAAGGCCATGTTTGCCGAATGCGATCCCCAGTTCCCCAGGTTTCCGGTAGCGAAATCACGCCAGGAGTGCCATTGCAGCCATTGCTCGTCGAACGGACGGTCCGCGGCCGGCCCTAGCCAAACGTCCCAGTTCAAATAGTCGGGCGGCGTGCCGCGACCCGGAGGCAGAGGGCGCAGTCCCGGCCCGCCGCTGTCTTTCCAAACGTAAACCTCTTTCACCGCGCCCAGCCGGCCGGATTGAATCCACTCCACCCCTTCGCGGAAGGCGTCGGTGGCCGTACCCTGGTTCCCCATTTGCGTGGCGACGCCGCGGCGAGCCGCATTGCGCCGCAAGATACGTGCCTCGCGCACGTCATGCGTCAAGGGCTTCTCGCAATAGACGTGCTTGCCCAGCCCGATCGCGGCATTGGCAATCACGGCGTGATTGTGGTCGGGCACCGCAATCACGACGGCGTCGATCCGCCGGCCTTCCGTGTCCAACATGCGACGGAAGTCGGAAAACTTGGGAGCGTTGGGAAATTTCTCGAATGCGGTCGCTGCTCGTCGTTGATTGGCGTCGCAGAGGGCGACGACCCGTTCGCCAATGGCGGGAATCGCGTGGACGAACCATTCGCCGCGGCCGGAGACTCCCACCAACGCAACGGCTAGCCGCTCGTTGGCTACGTAGCCCAGCGCCGATACGCGAGGGAACATCATCGGCAAGCTCAGTCCGGCCAAGCCCCACGCCGTCCTTCCCAGCCAGCCCCTGCGTGTCCAAAGCCGACGTTGCGATCGTGGATCCATGGCGGGCCTCCCAAACTTGTGAGAAATCAGCCGCCGCGGTTTAGGCCTTGTTCCACCGCTCTAGGAGATAGTTCCGGGATCTGGTCAGGGCCGCCGCCATGACCTCCGGCTCCGGTTCGTCGTGCATAAAGGGGTTGACGTACCAGCGGTAATCCACCGACCGCAGGGCGGCCAACCAGGGAGTGAAATCGCTCGGCCCGTGGCCCGGCAATTGCCCCATGCCCTCCGCCTTCTGCCATGCGTAGAAGTAGAGTAGTTGGCGGCCGCAAATGCGAACGGCCTCGGCCACGTCCTCGCCCCGAGCCTGGATATGGTACGGTGCCAGGGCGATTCCCAAGCGCGGGTGCCGGTTGAGATCCGTGAAGGCCTTCAAGCTGTCGCACGAGTCGAGGATCGCAAATCCGTGATTCTCGACGGCCAAGTACGAGTCATACTTCTCCGCCAATTCCAGCTCGGGTTGAAGCGATTCCAAGAAGGCCTTCATCTTGGGGACCAGTTCGGCGGGATCGCACGGTCCGGCACTCCCCCGAACGGCTACCCCGCCCCCGCATTGTCCCAACAATTCCGCGTACCTGGGATAGCCGCCGGAGTAGACCGAGAAGGCATAAAGCTTGAGCTTCACAGAGTCCAAAAGCTCTCGCAAGCCGGACGCGCCGAGCCGCTTTTGCACGTCGTCCAAATGCGGACAACCCGCGTGCGCCGACCAAATATCGACGGCTTCGAATCCCAATTCGGCGATTCTGCGGCAGGCCGCCTCGATCGGCAAACGGGAAAAATTGATGGAGGAGGCGGAAAGTCG